>DJRI01000176.1:0-1279 GCA_002440045.1 Ruminococcaceae bacterium UBA6364
ATCATAAGAAGGTCGCCGTATTCCAAGTAAGGAGCAGAGAAACGGTGTTCTGCGTTCGGGTTGCTGTCAGCAAGCGTCAGGTCGCCCGTTATTTCCATTGCCTCAAGCGGGTCATTCTCGTTAGAATACTTCAACACAAAGCCGTTAAGGTCAAGAGTCACCTTGCGCTCAACAGTCAGCACTGCGTCGATAATAATATTCGACGTAAGCTTTACAGTGCTTGTCGAAGCGTCGGCAAGAGCGTCAGCAAGCTCTTGCTGTGTTGAGACCTCTTTAACGGTTTCGGTTCCCGCGTACGCCGTTAACGGCACAAGGCTCACTAAAACAGCCAAGGCAAGAAGAATGCTTAAAATCCGTTTTTTCATTTCGATACCTCCGTCAATGACAGTATTTTTGCAGGGGTTTTCGCAGGGGATTTGCAGGGTTAGATTGCCAAGGTAAAATCAAATCTCATTTCAAGCGCCGAAAAAAGCTTTTGCATTGCGCCGTTCGCCACCGAAACAATATCCGTATTAAGAATTTCGTTTATAACCTCTTCGCGCCTTTTCTCCGGAATGTTATAAACGCAAAGGCTTACCGTCAGAAATCTTTCAAGCTTTCTTTTAAGAGTGAAATATTTGTCGCACGGGCGCGCCATATAGCCGCGCATTATTCCGCCCGAGCCTATTTCAAGCTCATAAAAGTCGCTTTCGGTTTTGCCGGGAAGATATTCCGAGAAAAGCCTGAAAAGCTTTGAGGACGTTCTTTGATATATGTATTCCGCACTTTCGGGGAAGGTGTAAGCCTCGACATATATTTCTCTTATATTTTCGTTAAGCTCCGCTATGGTAAGCTGAATTGACGTTTCAAGCGCATAAAGCATAACGGGGTCGGTTTTTTCTTTTAAAAACTCGCTTGCCGTACCGAACTGGTTATCAAACATAAACTCGGTAAGGCACAAAAGCACCGAATCCTTAGTCGGGAAAATGTTGTGAAACGTGCTGCTGGTTACGTCGGCTTCGCTCATAATGTCAGCCATTTTTGAGTCTTTGTAGCCTTTTTCTATAAACATTTTTACGCACACCGAAAGTATGCGTTTTTTTGCGTCTTCGCTGCTGTATCTGCGCGCCATATATTCATTCCTTTATAAACATTGGATTATATTCCAATTATAACACGCAAAAGCCCTTATTGCAACCCTTATTTAAATAATATACATATAAAATAGGGGCTGTAAAAAAGTCCAGACCGCAAAAAGCAGAAAAAGGATAATTAATTGCTTTTTGCTATGAATTAATCT
>DJRI01000176.1:1360-7788 GCA_002440045.1 Ruminococcaceae bacterium UBA6364
TTTTTCCAAGCCCCTTTTCCGTATAAAATTGCGCGGAGGCTGTAAAAAGTTTTTTTACAGCCTCCTCAAGGTATAAATAGTTTTAAATCAATCTGTAATTTTTCTTTCTATTCCCAAAATGCGCGACGCTTCAAGAAGTCTGTCAATATCGGCCGGCTCTTGCTTTCCGTCTTTATTCGGCGCGATATTAACGACAATGGCGTTGCCGTTTTCTGTTAAAAGGCGGTATTTTTCAGCAATAAAGTCGGCTTCAAGAAGCCTGTCGGCAAGATAGTCGTCATCCCAGAACCAGTTTGACATATTTCTTATGCAAAGCGTGGCTTCAAACGGCAGATAATAGCTTTTGCCGCCGTGCGAATAGATTTTGGGGTCGTCAGCCCGTGTAAAATGCGGGTCAAGAAGCCTGAAATCGCTCGGGAAATATCGAATGGGCATACCTTCTTCATAATTTTCGGGGAAATATTCGGGCTTTGTTTCTGTCGTGCCCTCTTCGCCTATCGTTACGTTAACCGCCACAGAGCACATCGGCATAAGCGTGTGAACAAGGTCGTATATTTTCGGAATATTCCATCTGTCCTCGGTTTTATCCCACGCGCCGTCAAGCCACAATTCGCAAATTTCGCCGTATTTTCCGCCGAGAAGAGTTTTTATGTGCTCGCACATATAGTCGACGTATTTTTCGTCGTCCGAATAACATTTTTCGTGTCTGTCCCAAAGCGAATAATAAAGCCCGAGCTTTACGCCGTATTTTTTGCATGCCTTTGCGACTTCAAGAACAACGTCGGTTTTATTGGGCGAATAACGAACGCTGTAATCGGTTGTGTCGGTATCAAAAAGACAAAAGCCGTCGTGGTGCTTTGTTATGAGAATGACATAATTCATTCCCGCTTCATAGGCGTTTTTAACCCAGCCGTCGGCGTCAATGCCCGTGGGCGCATATGACTCAATTTTCAAAGTGCCGTCGGACCACTCGGTGTTGTTAAATGTATTTATTCCGAAATGAATGAACATTCCGTATTTTCTTTCCATCTGCGCCTTTTGCCATTCGTTCGGCGTGTTTGAGGGTTTGAGCGTTATCATAAAAAATCCTCCGTTAGCTTATTGGTTCTTTACAGCCTCGATAAGCTTTTGTATCAAAACAAAGACCTTTGTGCTTTTAAGCGCGAAAACAAGCTGTTCAAGCTGTGTTTTTTCGTTACTGTATTCTTTCGGCGCTTCGCCGCGGTCAAGCGTTATCGCCTGTGAAAATACCATTCCGTTTTCGTTATATATTTCACAGCGGATATAAAGCATTTCGTCGGTATAATAATCGTCGACAGAAAGCGTTGCCGTACCGTTTCCGTTTATATCGCTTTTGGCAATAATTTTGCCGTTAGAAATCCAGTTGACATACTCGGCGTTTGAAACGTCAAGCTTTATTGTGTGGCCTAAAACGCTTAACTCATTTACTTTTGCAAGCGGTTGGTCAACGCCCTCGGGTGCTGAAAAATCCTCAAAAGGACCTATTAAATCGTCTTTTGCAAGCGAATGCGTCGCGCCGAAAAACTCGCCGTTTTCCATACAACTGCGAATTGAAGAATCCGAAACCTCTTCAAGCATAAAATACATAAAGCAGGTGTTGAGTCTGCCTATGTCGTGCGCGTCGGAGCCTGCAAAGCCGTAAACATTTTTGCCGTAGGGAAGGCACTCTAAAAGAAGATTATCCCAAAAAACGCGGTCATGCCTTGTAAGCGACTGAAAGCCGTTTACAGCTTCAACACCTACGCACGATTTGTAACGAAGCAAAAAGTCCGAAAAGAATTCTATATTTTTGCGGTCGTTAACGGCGTTGGGATTTTCGCGCGTACCGAGAATATCGCCCGGGTGATTTATGTGCGAAATGCCGCCGTTTTTCTCAATCATGGAAAGGGCGTAATCATAGCCGTTCTCCATACCCCAATCCATATTGCCTACGTCAGCGGGAAGAAAATATCCGTTAACATGCGCTTTTGTTATCGTAACCGCGTTAAGCTCGTTTGAGCCTTCAAGGCAATACATACCGCGCCCTCTTGAAGCGCCTGTCGAAGAAACTGCGGCAGTGCCGTTTGATATTGCCACAAACTCGTCGGAAGTAAGCGGCTTTCTGTCGTGACCCGTCACTGTCTGATAAAGATAAAGCGGACGGATATACGGGTCTTTATCCCATGCTTTTCCCGTTATGCCGTGCTCAGAAAATGAAAGAATATCATAATTCTGCTCATATGCGCCGTATATCATATTGCGAAAGCTTTCACTGCCGTCACTGACGGAGGAATGTGTGTGAAGCCCCGTTTTGTATGCCTTAACCTTATTCCAATCGACATTTGCATAAGGCGAAACAAGGGTATAGTCGGCACCCGCGCCTGCGGCGTAAACAGCGGGCGACAAAAGCCCCAAGAAAAGCGACACCGCGCATATTGCGGACAATAATTTTTTGATTTTCATAAAATCGCCTCCGATTAATTCAATTATACTTAAACTGCCGAAAAAAGCAATGCTTTTTTGTATTTATTAATCAAAATATTAAGCACACATTCCGAATTACTATTGATTTGTACAAAAACAGGCGGTATAATTAGCTCATCAACCGATTAACATCCGCATAAACAAGTTTTATAAATAGTGATATGAACGAAGATATTTGCTACGAAATACTGTCAGCCGTCGAAGAGATACCCTACGGTAAAGTATCAACCTACGGTGAAATTGCACGTCTTATCGGCCGCGAAAAAAACGCGCGTCTTGTCGGGCGTGTGCTTTCGCATGCCGAAATGTACGGCGATTACCCCTGCCACAGAGTTGTTTCGTCAACAGGCAGAACCGCCCCCGGGTGGTATGAACAGCGCCTGCTTCTTGAAAACGAGGGCGTGGAATTTTTAAAGAACGGCAACGTTGATTTAAAACGCTTTTTATGGGACGGCGACAGCGCCGGTTAATATTTTTTGATGCAACAATCCCCCGCAAAACAAAAGCCGTTTTGCGGGGGATTGTTATTTATTGCTATTTATTCTTTTATTGCAGAAAGCTCGCCGTCAGCCGCTATTTTATATACGCGGTTGCAATATTTAAGCATACTTTCACGGTGAGTTGTGACAATGCAGATTCTGTCGGGAGACGTTTTCATAATGTTTTCAAGCACGCGCGCCTCTGTGTCCATATCAAGAGACGACGTTACCTCGTCAAGAAGCATTATTTTTGACTCTCTTAAAAGCGCCCTTGCTATTGCAAGCCTTTGAAGCTGACCTTGCGAAAGCTTTGTTCCCCTTTCGCCTATCTGCGTATTAAGCCCATCGGGAAGAGAGCGCACAAACGCGGCTAAGTCAGCGCACTCAAGCGCCGAAAAAAGCTCGGCTTCTGCGGCGTCGGGCTTTACCATTCTAAGGTTCTCTGCAATTGTGCCCGAAAAAATATTAACGCTTTGCGGAACATAGGAACAAAATCGTCTTGTGCTGTCAGAAACTTTGACCCTTTCGCCGTTGCCCGCTTCAAGATAAATTTCGCCCAATGTGGGCATAACAAGCCCCAGCAAAAGCTTTAATACCGTTGTTTTTCCCTCGCCCGAAGGACCAATCAAAGCAACGGTTTCGCCCGACGTCACCGAAAGCGAAATGCTTTTTAAAACCTCGTTTTCCTTTTCGCCGTATTTAAAGGCAACGTCATTCATTACAAGCTTAAGTCCGCTGTTACAAGACGCTTCAAGCACTTTTTCGGCCTGCTCGCGGTCGCTGTCGTTTTCAACGTCAAACTCGGTTACTTCCATAATTCTGCCCGCCGCAGTCGCTATTGCGACAGCCGTCGGCGCAAGAGAAGCAAGCGATGAAAACGACGAAGTAAGAACGCTTGAAATTTGAATAAACAACGTCATTGTGCCGTAGGTTATCGCGCCTTGCCACAGCCTGTAAATTCCCCAGCCGTAGCAGGAATATGAAACAACCACGCCTATAAGCGAAAGCACAATGGTCATACATATGCTGAACTTTTCGTATTCAAGCCGCATTTTGCGGTAGCTTTCAAGTATAAATTTAAATCTTTCGATGTATTGCTTTGTTAAGTCAAACGCCTTGATTATCTGAATATTCTGCATTGACTCTTCTGAGTACGAGAGAATTTCGCCGTTTAACTCGCGGCTTTTTTTGTTGTATTTTCTTATTGTTTTAACAAGAAATCTTGAAGAAAGAAACAAAAACGGCGCGCCCATAAGCGCAATAAGAGCCATTGTTTTGTCATAATAAAGCACAATCACAAGCGAGCCCAAAAACTGAACTGAGCGCGTGAAAACCGCGGGTATAAAGCTTATCACGCCCGAAGAAACAGTCGCCGCGTCGCCCTCGATGCGGTTAATAAGGTCGCCCGAATGGAACGCGCTTATTTCGCTCCATTCGGCGCAAAGTATGCGCGAGTAGACCTCGTGGCGAATATCGTTATTTGCCTTACTGCTTACAACAGCCGTAATCCACGACGACATTGCCTGAAAAAGATACTGAAACAGCACAAGCCCCACGGCAAGCACCGCAGAGCGTAAAATAGTGTCTGAAGAATGTGCGACGACAGCGTCGACAAGGTATTTCGACGCAACCGAAACACCGAGCGACATAAGCGTTGCGACAACGCCCAAAACAACATAAACAACAATCGCCAAGCGGTATTTGACTATATATTTCAAAAGCCATTTCCACTCGCGCGCCATACTTTTGAGCAGCGCCTTATAGTCTTTGTTTTTACTCATAGGCTTTTCTGCCTTTCGGTTTGAACTCATTTTTGAGATTTTTTGCTTTCTTTATAGCCGTAGCCGTATTTTTTATAGCCGTAACCGTAGCCGTATCCATAGCCGTAGCCGTAACCGCGGTTAAATCCGCCTATGCTTTCGGCGCCGTTTATTACACAGCCGACAAGCTTTAAATCCGAAGAAAGTATCGAATTGAGGCTGTCGCGTATTTTGGGCGCTCTTACGCTGTCCTGCAAAATGACATAAACGGCGGCGTCTGCCGCTTCCGAAATGAACACTGCGTCCGAAACAAGTCCGCACGGCGGCGTATCGACTATTATAAAATCATAATCATCTCTTACTCTGCTGAAAATTTCGGTAACTGTTTTTGTATCAAGATACCTTTTGTCGGAACCCGCTCTTGCGGTTATATTCATAAACGAAAGCTTATATTTTTCAATATACGCGGTTTTATAAAGGTCGCATTCGCCGTCATAGCCGAGCGACTCAACGTCAAGCTTTAAAAGAGCGGCAACGCTCGGGTTTCTGAAATCGGCGTCGGTAAGCAAAACCTTTTTGCCGCGCTGTGCAAGCGAAATCGCAAGGTTACAGGCAACGGTCGTTTTGCCCTCGGAAGGAGAGGTGCTTGTAACCATTATAACCTTGTCGTCCTCCCCTACGGAATTAAGAAAAACGTTTCTGAACGCTCTGACGGATTCCGCAAAAGCAGAACCTGCCTTTTCGTTTGTTATAAGAACGGATTCGTCGATTTTCATTTTGTGCTTTTTAAACACAACGCGCGGCAACGCTCCCAAAAACTGCGAATTAAGCTCACGCTTTACATCGTCTTTGTTGCGGATTGTTCTTCTCATAACGGCAAAAAGCGCTATCCACAAAAGCCCCAACGCAAGTCCTACAACGCACCATTTGCGAATACCCGGCTTATTAAAGCGGTTGTTTGAGGGCGCCGTGGGCACCTGCGGAGTTTTTATGGGAACAAATTTGATATTGCCGACTACGTACTTTGCAACCGACGGATAATTATTCATGGCGGCAATAAGCACGTCGTATGTCGCCTGCGGGTCTTTGCCGGTGGCGGTCATGGTAAACATATTAGACCCCGCAACAGCTGAAGCGCTGAGCCTTGCGGGCATTGAAAGCACGCCAAGCTCTTCACAGACGGCGTCCTGCAAAAGATTACTGCTTAAAATATAAGGGAACGTGTCTGCAAGCTGTGAAGCGGTTGCACTGTCGTAATAAAAAGAGTATGACGAAACGCCGCCTACCGACGTAGCTTTTTGCGTGTTAACGGTAAACGTAGCGGTCGCCTTATATGTAGGCGAATATGAAAAGTATTGCCGGGCGGCGCCGAAGCCGCCGAAAAGTACGACGAATACTAAAATTATCCACCAGAACTTTTTAAAGCTTTTTAAAAAGTCGCCGGCATAGAGCTTCATTTTTTCGTTATCATCGGGCTTTCGGTCCGCAACAGACTTTTGCTCCATATCCTGAAATCACCTTCAAACATCAAAATAGCCGTTTTAGTAACCTACGATTAATTAAGAATACAAGTATTAACGGAAATTATACCGTCAGGATTTGTGATTGCCGCTTAATCGGCTGTTACTTTGTCACTCGCGGGGTTCGCCGTCTTCTGCGGCGTCGCTGTAAGACGCTGTTTTCCCGTAAGCGCCGTACTTTCCGT
>DJRI01000176.1:7810-32816 GCA_002440045.1 Ruminococcaceae bacterium UBA6364
TACTTGCCGTATTTTCCGTACTTGCCGTAGTGGCCGTAATACTTGCCGTAATAATTGCCGCCCTCGTCAAAGCCTTTCATTCCGAACGGCGAAAAGTCGGGATAAACATCGTTGAGAATGCAGCCCGAGACCGTGCCGCCGACATTTTCTATTACGGTAACGGCGTCGTTCACGGCGGCGACGGGCGCTGTGTCGCTTCTTACAACAAGAAGCGTTTTGTCAACGTTTTTGACAATATCCGTAACGGCAGAGTCAAAAGCCACGGGCGCTGTATCTATAATAATAAAATCCGCGCTGTTTTTGACAGAATTAATAAGCCTTGTAAGAGTTCCGTCCTCAAAGCCCGCCCTGCTTTCGGGGTAAGGATGAGTGTTCAAAGCAAGGTAAAGCGACGTTTTTTTATAACGCCTGAATTTATATTCGCTGAATCTGAGATTGCCGCACAAAAGCTCGCCAAGCTCAAAATTCTTGTTGTATCTTTTTTCAAAAACCTTATAAAGAGCGGGCTTTTTCTCGTCAAGGTCCATAAGCACGACCCTGTTGCCCCTCTCTGCAAGGGAAATTGCAATGTTTGAAGCCGCGGTTGATTTGCCCTCGTTTTCGGCGACGCTTGTAATCGCAAAAACTCGGTCGTTGTTTTTGTGCTTCATATATTCAAGCCTTGCCGCAATTTTGTGATAGCTTTCGACAAAGCGCAGGCTTGCAAAGGCGTTGTTATAAATAAGCAGTGCTTTTTTCTTTCTGTGAAGTCTGTCTTTAAGCGTTAAATGCTTTCTTTCGTGAGGAATTGTTCCGATAAGCTTTGCCTCGACGCGCTCTTCAAAAACGGCTTCGTTTTTAACCGTGTCGCGCGTGAGCGAAAAGAATATGATTGCCGCAAGCGCCAGCGCCGCCGTAAGAGCGCCGATTTTAAGCGGCTCAAATTTAAAGCTGTTTGACGGGCCGTGCGGAACGGACGGGTTTTTAAGAACGTTCAAAGAAGCGTTTGCAAAAATGTTTGAGGATATTTCGGGATAGACTTTAAGCACCGCATTTAAAAGTCTGTAGGCGTCATACGGGCTTTTTGCGGTTACCGAAACATCAAGAAAGTTTGTGTTTGCTTTTGTTCTTGCCGTTATTGTTCCGAAAAAGCTGTCTTCGCCGAGATATTCGGCGGCTTTTTGCTTCATTGCGGGGTCTGAAAAGATATTTGTATAAATATCGGCAATTTCAGTTGAGGTTGAATAGCTGCCGTAACCGCTGCCCGAATTTACAATAAGCGTTGCTGTCGAAGTATACTCGGGGGTATAAAACAGATATTTTGCGGACTTTGCGCCGAAAATGCCTATAAGGCCGCAAAGCGCAATAACCCAAATATTTTTAATTATATCTTTTAAAAGGCTGTGCCATTCAAAAATTATCTTATTCTTATTCATTATTCACCATAACCCACAACAATTATCATTGAGGTGTGCCCCTCTGTATTGTCGCTGTCTTCAACATAAAAATCTGCCGTATAAACGCCCGGTTTTGAAAAATCAACGTTTGTGCGGACGGTCGGCTCATCTTTCGGCGTTTCGCCGTTGCGGTCTCTTACGCTTTTGATATAGCTTTTAAAGTCCACCGAGCGGTTAATATCGGTATAGACAATGTAATCGCTCAGCGTAATTACGGGCGCATTGAGTGCTTTATGCTCGACCGTCACGGGTATTTCAAGCTCTGCCGTGTCGCCCCTGCTGTTTGTTACCGTGGCTTCGACTATATATGTTCCCGCGGTTCTCTGCGTAAAATTTTGAGAAGTCAAAACAAGATTATCGCTTATGTCGCCGTCAATCGCGTCGCGTGCGCCGACCTTTCCGCTTAAATTAACCGTTTCGTTCGTTGAAAAGCACGGAGCTACGGTCATATAAAACTTTGGCGGGGTGTAGTCGGTATAGCGTATCTTTTTTGTAGCCGTTGCAACGTGATTGTCACTGTCGCACACGGCATACGTTACCTTGCAGACGCCTTTTTCTATAAATTTTGATATGGATTCGACAATAATTTTATCCGTAAGGTCCTTGTCCTTTTCGTCGTATGCCGTAACGCCCTTTAAAAGCTCTTCGTCGGTGACCTTAACGCTCACCTCGGAAAGCTCGCTGTCAACCGTTATCACGGGATAGCTTGTGTCCGCAGTAAGCTTATCTTTAATAAACAAAACTGAAAACAGTGCGGTCACGGCAACAAAAACAACGCACACCGCTATTTTAAACGCTCTCACAAATTAACCTCCGTATATCGAACGGTTCAAAAAACAAGCTGAACCACGTTCGCCGTCACTCAGAAATTTTTAAACAGGCAAAATACCGCGCAAGCTTTGCCACTTTAATTTATTATAAAATAAGACTTTAAAAAAATCAACAATATGCGACATAAAATACGCTTTATATTTTTCAAAAGTGAAAAAACACAGCGTCACAGTCCTATTCCGCGCATAAACGAGTCAAAAGTCTCGACTTCGGAAATTTCGGCTTTTTTAATATTTGCAAGCTCTTTTATCTTTTGCGGTAAAAGCCCGATGTTTTTAAACACTCTTACAATCCACGCAAGCGGCAGTAAAAGCCTTGAGCGTTTTAAAAACGTATATCTGTTTTCGAGCTGTTTTGCCGGCGGGAAAAGAATTTTAAGCGCCGTTCTTTTTTTAGAGCGTTCCTCTTCCCTGAGTTTTATGGCGGAATTGTCGCGCGAATGGCCGAAAATGTCGGAGTCAAGCGTAAATTCAAGAAGCTTTGAAAGCTCTTCGCTGCAGTTTTCAAAATCGCACGAAGCTTTTACATAAAACCACTCGTTCACAGCGGAAAGCACCGTGTGAAAAAAGCGTTCAAGCCCCAGCTTTTTAAACTCTTCTTCTGTCCTTTCCCACGAAATAACGCTGTCATAGCGCAAAATGTAAAGCGCAACGTCAAGATACATTCTTATTCCGGCGCCGCCCGTTGAAATGTGCTTTGCAAGGTGGCAGATAATATATATCAGATGAAATTCCGTGTCGGGCATAAATCTTAACCCCGAATCTTTTTTTGCGTGAAGCCACGCCGAAGAAAAATATTCGGTCATATCAGCCCTGTTTTTAAGCCGCACGTCAAAAAGATTTGTGTGAATTTCGTAATACTCGTCGTCTTTAATATATGAATAAGTCGGCTCCCAATCGTTTTTCACGGTATAACCGAGGCTTTTCATAAGACTGTCACAGCGCTTGCGGTCTTTTTCGTGAATAAGTATGTCTATATCACCGAAGCTTCTTAATTCTTTAACGGGGTAAAGCTCTCTTATATAATACCCCTTTACGGGCATATGCTCTATTTTGTTTTCGCTCAAAATTTCGGAAAGCTTTAAAAACTTTGAACAGCGCACCGTGCTTTCAAAAAGTGCGGAATAATAAGCCGCAGAAAGCTTCTCCGCTTTGTCCGAGTCAAAAACGGAGCAGCGCTTGTTCATATACGCAAAAATGCCCAAAAGCTTTTGCCTGTAAGCAAATTTTAAAAGCTCTTCAATATTTGATTTTCCGCTGAGCTTCGGCTCTTCGCCGTAAATAAACGCACGAAGAAGCTCAAGAACATCTTCAAACATAATAAATCCTTTACACTGTTGTTTTTCTTTCGGCGATTACTTTGTTAATACCTTTTTTTACAAAGAAAATCGAGTAATGCAACGCATAAGACAAAGCTATTGACCCTGCGATAACGGCAATACCGAATAAATCTATATTGTACTTATCTAAGCCCGCGTCCCGCAAAACAAGCAGAACAAAACCGTGTGTAACATAAAGCTCATAAGAAACCCGGCTCAAGGAGCGCATAACGGGGCTTTGAAGTTTGACTTTTGAGCAAAACATAAATGTAAGAACAGCAAAAGCCGTGGCATATATTCCGACAGAAGCATCCCACTCAAGTGAGAAAAATTCGGTTCGTCTTATATAAAATACAAAGAATATAGCCGTAAGCGCGAAGAAAATAATCCAAAAGAATTTTTTGATTGCCTTTTCAAGCGGGTCTTTATACAGGCTGTATAAAGACCCGAGCACAAAGCAATGAGCTACGACACGCCAGCCGTTGTCGTATTTCATTAAAAAGCACCATGCAGTATATATACAATAAAACACGGCAAGTCCGACGATATATACACCTTTTTTGCCTTTTGACAGCTTTGCCGCAAATAAAAAAGCAAAATAAAAATAGACTATCGCAAAAACGAACCAGGAATACTCGACAACCGTTTTCCCCGTACCGATTGACTCCAAAATGTCGGTGAAGGTTACTTTCTTATAAATTGCCGAAATCACAAACATTATTAAAAACGGCGTCAAAAGCGGTCCGATGCGTCTTTTTACAAATCCGTGAAGATAGCCGCTTTGCTTTTTTTGCCATTGGTATGTAAGACCGTATCCCGAAATAACGAAAAAGACGGCAACGCCGATATAACCAAATCCTCCGCAATACCTGAATATATATCCGTGTGACTCGACGCCGTAAATGTGAAAAAGCATAACAAAAACGGCAAATATGCCCTTGAGAATGTTGCATTGCTCAACCGAAATATAATCGTCAAAGAACTTTCCGCGTCCGGCATATTTTGCTTTAAAAAGCACAGTCAGGCCGAATAAAACTATAACAATATCCACAACGTTTCCCCAATCATTCTATATCAATAACACATATTTCGGGCAGGTTATTTATACGCGGCAAAACGCCGTATCCCGCAAGCCCCGCCGAAATTATCATCTGCATATTGTTGCCGAGGTCAAAATATCCCTTGTCATATTCGGGTAAAAAGCCCTGCATCGGGGCTATAAGCCCACCTAAAAACGGCAATCTTACAAGCCCGCCGTGCGTATGGCCGCTTAAAACAAGGTCAACGTCCCAAAGATTTGCCGCACCGTTGAAAATAAAGGTGTCGGGCATATGGGCAAGGCATATTTTAGGGCGGTCCGTATTCTGAAAATCGCTTAAAAAGATATATTCGGGCGAAGATTCAAACTCTTCTTTTGTTCTGCCGAACATAAAGCCATGGCCGAGAGTGCCGCCCAGGCGAACAGACTGACCTGCGATTTCGACGTCAACATAAGAATCGTTTAGAACCGGCACGCCGAGAGCCTCAATTTTTTCATAAAGCTCCGTGCTTTCGCCGACATATTCCTGCTCGTGATTGCCGGGTGCGTAATAAACCGGCGCAATTTTTTTAAGCTCTTCAAGAAGCTTTAAAAAGCGCTCGACGTCTTTTTCGTCGGAATTTCTGCTTATCATATCGCCGTCGGCAAAGATAACATCGGGCTTTTGCTCTTTGATTTTTTCTAAAAGCCGCGCGTTGTCTTTTCCGAACTGCCTTGAATGAAGGTCGCTTATAAGCACGGCGCGAAAAGGAGAAGTAACGCCTTTGAGCGTGACCTCGTAATTTGTGACCTTTAAGCCGAAAAAGCACACAGCGGCAGAAGCCGAAAAAGCCAAAATTACAATTAAACAAAATATCAGTAAAATTTTTATCGGCAATTTCATTTTAATCAATTTCCTCATAAAATCTGTTCATTATATCACTGTTTGACTTTTCAAAATCCGTATTTTGCGCGCCGCATTTCAGTTTTTGCAAAAGCCCGGGGGTATTTATTACACTTTCTGCGGCAGAGGCAATGCTCTCACATGATATATCACATAAAACCCCGTTCTCTCCGTCGGTTATAATTTCAGTACCGCCGTCGGTTTTTGTCGAAACCACAGGCACACCGAGGGTGAGCGCTTCGGTTATTGTGAGTCCGAATGCTTCTATTCTGCTTGACTGGACAAACAGGTCTGCCTGTTTTATGTAGGGATACGGATTAACTTGTTTGCCGAGAAAAGCAAACACCTCTTCAACTCCGCATTCTTTAGCCTGATTTTTAAGCGCCGCTTCTTCGGGTCCTTCGCCCAAAACATACCACTTTATGTTTAAGCCTTTTTCAAGAAGGCTTTTGCACGCTTTTATTGCAAGGTCAAAGCCCTTGTCTTTATTTAGCCTTCCGCAGGAAACTATGTTAAATGTATCGCCGCCAAAATGCTGCTCAGGCTCTTTTGCGGCATATTCCTTTATTGAAACGGTGTCCACCAAATTGTGAAGCGCTTCGATTTTATTCGCATATTCCGGCATAAACGATTTTAATCTGTCGGCAATATTTTGGCTTACGGCAAAAATGCGCGAACACCTTTTATAGCCTTCGGAATCATGAAAAACGCGTCTTAAATCGCTGTAATGATAAAAGCATATATATTTTTTGGCATCAACGGCTTTTACTGCTGTTCCGCATATTCCCGAGCTGAATAAAAACGCGGCGTCAAAGCCGTTTTGTGGCATATTCTTTCGTATATATCGCGCATAAAGCCTCTCTTCAACGGGACGAACAAAAAAGCCAAGAAACTTCCGGATAAATAACCGCAGCGGAGAAGCGTTCATCGGCTTTTCGCTTATCGAAAACAGCCGCGAATACTTATATTTCTCGGGAAAGGATATTTCGGAACATCTGTCGGCAACAAGAAGCCTGCACTGTTTTGGGATTTTGTGTGCAAATTCCGTATGGTTTGACAGTATAAGGCACGTTACGTCATATTTTTCATAATCGAACCTGTTCAATATATTCACAAGAGCTGTTTCAATGCCGCCTATCCACAATGCGGAATGAATAAAAATAACTTTCTTTTTCATTTTTCAAATTCACTTTTATCGGGTAAAATTTCGCCGAAAGCGTCTTTCAGCTTTTTTGACAAAACGTCAAAATCAATGTTGTCTTCGGGGTCGTTTATGCAAATCATATCGTGGCTTTGAGATTTTATTATATCGCAAAGCTCTTTTTCGGTATTTTCCGTTACAGAGGACACGATATTATCCGTATTAAACGGCGAAAACATACCGCTTGCAATTTGCCACCAAAGGCAAACCCACTGGTTAACGTCCGCCCTGTCGCGAAAGCGGTGCGACGAGGTGCTGTGTAAAAGCTCCGGCTCTTTTTCCCAAACGTCGCAAAAAGTGCTTTTTAAATATGCCGCGGGGGCGTGCAGATTTTTAAAGCCGGTAAAATAATCGGGAAAAAGCATTTCAAGAGCGAGCGTTCTCATATTTTCTTTAGCGCCGTATGCTTTATTTACATATTTATTACGGTATTTTTTAAGCTGCTCTTTTTTGCAAAAATGCGCGTTTACAACAGAAAGGTCATTTACGGCGGCATGCTGCCAAACGCCGAAGTTGCCCTTTAATTCAATCGGTCTTTCAACCGCGCACGTACACGGAAGCCCGTCTTTAAAAAACGCAGTTTCACTGAGCGGTCTTAAAAGAAAAGTATCGTCGTTAAAATACACAAAATGCTCCGAAAGCCCGGGAATCCTGTGCATATTCATTTCAATTGCGTGAGAGCTGAACGTGGGCAAATACTCTTCGGGAATAAAATCGCTGTGCTTTACTATATTGAGCTTCTTTGACGCGGTGTTAAGAAAGCCCGGCAAATGACCGCATGTTACAAAATGAATTTTTCTTACCCACGGCGCAAATTTTTCGACCGCCCTGAACCAATACGGCATAAGCCCCCAATCACGATAGCGGTTTGAAGAGTTGCTGTCGTTAAGGCTTTCGCCCTGATATTTTGCTTTTTCTTTTTGCCACTCAGGGTCGTTGCCGTCAACCCACAAAACAACAAAATCTATATCCATAAAAACCTCTTAAGTTATCATTTTTCCGATTTTCGGTATTTTTCTTAAAGCCCATACGAGCAAAAACGAAACTGCGGCTGCAAAAGCCGCAATAAGCGGAACGCTTAAAAGCGGAGAAAACGCCTTCGGTGTGATACCGAGCCATTCAAAAATCCACAAAAACAGCGGGTGCGCAAGATATACGCCGAAGCTGTAGCCGGCAAGAAAGCTTACGATGTTTTCGGCTCTTTCTTTCATCGGCTTTTTTAAAGCCGCGCTTAAAACTGCGGTATATACCGCGATTGAAGAAAGCGCCACGTTCCAGGTTAAATACTGCGCCGAGGTTTCGTCGGCGGCACCGCCGCTTCTTGAAGCCGAAATAACAGAAATAACGCTGTAAGCCGTGCCGATAACGCCGGCGGCATAGATGAATATTTTAGACTTTCCTTTAGGAAGGTGCTTTCCGAGATAATAGCCGAGAACATAATAGCCGCTGAAGCCCATAACTAAATTAAACTGAGCTTTTTCAAGAGCCGTAACAACAAACACGCCTATTTTCGGAATATTGCCGACGGCGGGAAAAACAAGCTGGAACAAAAAGAAAAGTATAAGATAATATTTGCAAAGCTTTTCATCGTTGGCTATCGCCTTTAAAAGCGGCGTCGCAATATAAAGACAGGCAAGGGCAAACAAAAACCACATATGATATTCGCCCGTGAAGAACTCTACTATTATCCATTTTATATTGCTTTTTATATCGTCTGTTCTGACGATGTTGACAACCGTATATATTGCGGACCAAAACAAAAATGCAGCCGCAATTTT
The DNA here is from genome assembly GCA_002440045.1 of Ruminococcaceae bacterium UBA6364. Taxonomy (GTDB): domain Bacteria; phylum Bacillota; class Clostridia; order Oscillospirales; family Acutalibacteraceae; genus DTU089. The sequence continues at coordinate 16,297 of DJRI01000176.1, forward strand.
AGGGAGCCTTTTTGTAAGGGTGGTTTTAATATCGCTTTCGTGTGCCCTGTCAAGCAAAAATCGCCCTGAAACCATAAAAAATATCGGAACGCTGTACTTTGAAAGCATATCCCAAACGGTAATTATCAACCAATCGGTTGATTGCACGTCGATTTTTCGCCATTCCGTTGCGCAGGTATGAATAATTACAACGGCAAACGCCGAAATAACTCGAAGCAAGTCATATGACGCGTCTCTTTTAACATTTTGCTTTTCGCTCATACCCTTTCCCCCTTATTTTTTAACACTTTTTTCAAAAGCGATACGGCGTACTTTGCCGTTTTCAATTCGCAGACCGAATTAACCGCAATAAATGCCGGCACAACGATTGCCGTTGAAATTCCCGCATAGATAACGAGCGGCAAAAGAGTGCTTATTTCGGGGAGCACCGCGTTCATGGCAAATGTAAGCCCTAAGAACAAAACGAGATTTACAAGCCAGCGTTTATAAGTTATCCACGGGCTTCGACCCAAAAGTCTGTTTGCATAAATAATCATATCGTTTGCCCTGTAAAGAAGCGCGGCGATTGTGCCGATAAGCGCACCGTATATCCCGAGAAAATGTATTGCGACAACAGATACTCCGATATTAATTGCCGACTCTAACACGGCGCGCCATTTTGTTTGCTCAAAGTGCTGTGCAAAATCAATAACAAGCCCCGAAGAAGCCCTGCCGTTTGAAAGAAGATAAACCGTTGTAAAGAGCATCGGGATATATTTATCTATATAATTAATGTCGGTAACATCAGCCGTATATATTTTCATAAACGGCAAAATGAACATATTGAGTATACACATAAGCGCAAAAGTCAGCGACATATTGTAAAGCTCATATACATTGTGCAATCTTTTAAACTCTTCTTTATCCGAATGAAAAATTCTGCCGAGCGCATAAGAATATGAATACGAAACGGTGTTTAAAACGCTTTTGATAACCGTATAAAACGTTGTGTACATCGAATACACGCTTACCGTTTTAAGTCCGCTCATTACAGTAAGCAAAAGTATATCGGTATTGTCAAAAATCATTCCGGTAATTTGATGAAGCAAAACGTAATTCTTTTGAGAAATCGCTTCATAATCGGGTTTTGCTTTAACGCTTAACCACGCATAATTGCGCCTGATGTAATACACGACAAAAAACATTTGAAGCACCGAGAAAAACAGATACATTCCCTGTATTTCAACAACGCCGAATCCGTAAACCAAAAGCGCTATTTTGCCGACAGAAGCTAAGACAGTCGTTACGGTAGAAAAGTTTGTAAGAACGTATCCTCTGCCCTCTGCGCCCATAAACACGGTGTACTTGCCCTGAACAAAGTAGCTTAACACGCTTGACGCGCCCGTTAAAATTATTACCGAGAACACAACAACCTTTGAAAGCGAGGTTTTAACAAAAAGGCAATAAACAACGGCAAAGACAATAACCGCCGCAGAATATATATAACCCGTTTTGCGGTAGAACCTGTTTGTTGCCGACATTATCGAATTGATTTTATTGCGGTTATCCTCTGAAAGGGGTTTATAAAGCGCCTGACTTGTCGCCTTGCCGACGCCCGCTTCAAGAAGCGTTAAATATGTAAACACCGTAGAGATTGAATGCAAAAGTCCGTTCGCTTCGGAGCCGAGGCTAACGAGAACAAGGCGCGGTATTATAAGCCCCAAGCCAAGAGTTACGGCTTGCGACAAAATTCCGTATATTATGTTGTTTAGTCCGCGCTTTGTGTTCATATTTAAAACTCCGTGCTATGACAAATATTCATTCAAATCACAAATAAGGCAGTATTTTTTGTATTGCCCGCATCTTACAGCCTTGCTGAGCTCTTTATACCAAAAGCCGTCAACACCGTTTTCAAAGCTTTTGAAATTATCAAAAAGCATTTTTTGCGTTAAGTCAAACACCGAAAAACGGACATCGGCAGGCAGCCCTTTTATTCTTGAATAATTCACTGCAATCTGGCGCAAAAACTGTTTTAAAAATTCCTTTTCCATACAAATGCCAAGCATTTTTGCGTCGTCAAGCGTTTGCTTCGTAACCCAAAATGTATCCAAAGATTTTTTTTTCGTTTTGGCAAGCGATGTTATTGAATTTTGGTTTACCCTGTAATTATACAGCTTTTCTTTAAGGGTAACGCTTTTTTTCACGTTCGGAAAAATCAGCATTGTCATAATTGTATCTTCAAACCAAAATCCTTCGGGAAAGCATACATTCTCAAACAGCCTGCTTTTTATTACTTTCATACAGGCAAAACCGTTAAGAATGCCGAGCGCGCCTTCATAAACGCCGCCGCTGTGCAAAAAGCCGCCGTAACGGTGCTCGCCGTCAAAAAAGCTGTAGCCCGATTCAACAATGTCGGCGTCGTTTTTGTACGCGTTGCTCAAAAATAAATCCACGGCGTTTTCTTCAAGCGTATCGTCGGCATCCAAAAACATAATATATTTGCTTTTTACCGTCTCAAGCGCTTTATTTCTCGCAGAAGACAATCCGCCGTTTTCTTTTGAAATTATTTGCAATTTATCATCTTTATAGCTTTCAAGAATACTAAGCGTACCGTCTGTCGAGCCGTCATTAACAACGGTTACATTAAACTTGTAAGCGGTTTTTTGATACAAAACAGAATCGAGACACTCTTTAATGTATTTTTCGGCATTATATGCCGCAATAATCACCGTAAGGTCGCTTTCATCTTCCGAAATTCTGTTTTTTCTTAACGAAGTGCTTTTTGTGTACGGGAAAAAATCTTCAAGTATTTTTTCGGCTTTCTCATCATCGCTTTTAAAACAGCGCCCGAAAAACGGCGTTAAAAACATATATATGATTTTTTGCAGGCGCAGCTTTCTTACAGCTTTTAAAAAAAACTCCTTCATTTTAACGCACCTTTCAGCCTGTCATATAAATTCAGCCGTTTTAAAAAATTGATTATAAGATTTTTTGTAAACTGCAGCCGTGTTGCAAGCATCACTTTAAATACATTGCAATTTAAAACATCCGTGCACAAATCCCTGTCCCGCCCGGAAAGCTCGTTTATAAAAGATGTATATTTACTGTTTTTAAAATCCTGCGACGCAAGCTTTACTTGCCCAAAGCTTGCTAAAAACACCTTTTGCCTTAACAGCATAAAAAACAGCTTTCTTATAACTTTGTCAACATTTTCGGTATCGCCGCCCGAAAGAGCTCCGGAGCTTTTAAGCAGTTCTGCGTCGTTTTCGATTGGCTTTATATATTCGCTCGCCTGCGGAATTTTTTTGAGCCGCCCGAGTATTCTTTTTTCGTTTTCGGGCTGTTTATAATGATACAAAGCCTTTTTTAGGCAATAAAAATTTTCACAAAAACAAATATTTTTAAGAGAAAATTCAAAATCCTCAAGTATTATCATTTTCTCGTCAAAAAAGATTGCGTTTTTGTCGATAATACTTTTTTTGAAAAATTTGTTGCAGCTTGACGACAGCGCGTTGCATATGTAAAGCTCATAAAAGCTGTCAAGAAGCGCCTTTTTATTAAAAAGCCCCTCTTTTTCATAAACAAGTTCATCGCACCCATACATTTTGCCGTTTTTGTAATAATCAAAATACATTCCGAAAATGAGCATATCGGGCGCTTTTTTCAAAAGAATTTCTTCCGCTTCGGAAAACGCACCGCATTCCGCAGTGTCGTCGGAATCAAAAAACAGCAAATATTCGCCTTTTGCCGCTCTTATTCCTTCATTACGGGCAGAAGAAACACCGCCGTTTTTCTTGTGAATACATGAAACGTTTTCGTATTTTTCGGAAAGTGCGTCGCACAAAGCAGGAGTTTTGTCGGTTGAGCCGTCGTCAACAAGTATTATATCAAAGCTTTTAAGCCCTGAATTTATTATACTTTCAACGGTGCTTTCAAGCGTATTTTCGCAATTATACGACGGAATTATAACATCAATCAATTTAACCACCAAATTAAAGTTTTAACAAATAGCCGTAATTCGTTAACTTACCGTCTTTCGTCTTTTCGACCGGATTACCATAGCGCCACGAAAGCTTAGATATAAATGTCTCTCCGTTTTGTAACTCAGAAAACAACTCATCTGAATACGGCTCGTTAATATGTGCCATCAGTCTGCCCCGTAAAAGGTTGTTATCGGGCACTTTTTCCATCACGGCTTTAACGCTTGGAATTGTTTTGCAGGCGATATCAAAAACGTAATCCATAAGCAGGTAATCTATTATAAAATCATTCTTTTCCCAATATTCAATAAGCATATCTCTTGTGAAACTAAAAAGCGGGAAGTTTGTTTCGCCGCACAAAAAATACCCAGTCCACCTTGAATGGGAAAAATAAAATGCCGACAAATCAACACTTTTCGCAGTATAAAACGGCGATTCAAACAAAAACTCAGGCAAAGGCTTTGAAACAAAAACAGTGGAATCAATCCACGCTCCGCCATGCTTTGCAAGAAGCGCATTTCGCAAAATGTCCGAAAAGGCAGCGTGTGACATTTGTTTCGAATCATGTTTTTCGATAATATGTTTTGGCAGATTAACATATTTTTCGTAATTATCTTTGTCTAAAAAAACGACTTCATGATTTCCTGCATTTTTTCTTATACTTTTAACACAAGCTTTTACAATATCCGGAGCAGATTCTTCGCCCGTCCACCAAAGCACCCATATTTTCTTGTCGCTTTGATTAGCCGAAACCGTTTGCAGCTCTGCATTTTTATACTTTTCAATTACATCTCGGCAGCTGTCTTCAATATAGTTCATAACGTATTTATCTCTTGCGTTAATTGCTTTGTATGTTTCTTCGGACTTGCCATACTTATATATTGCTTTTTCTGCCGAAAACCAAATATCGGCATATTCCTTAGAAAATTTTGACCGTATGTCAAAATAGCATTGCTTTTCACCTTTTAACCACCGCAAATCCCTATAAATCTTCAACGGTACTCTATTTAACATATTTTCTTTCATTTAACAATACCTCCAAAAAATCGCAGCCTACAAAATTCCGCCTGTTTCTATAAACTGTTCCAAAAGCTCAAGAGACGTTTCGCCGCTGTCCTGCCAGATAAATTTATAGTTCGCAAGAAGCCCGGCGTTTAATTCCATTTGCCATATATAGTACCAAACCGCAAAACAGCTTATTCCGATTTTTAAAAACGGATAATAACGTTGGAAGGTATATCTGATTTTCTCTTTGTGCTCCGGGAATTTCTGCGCCTGCTCTTTTCCCGTTTCGAGCATAAGAGGAATGAATATTACAAAGAATTGGAAAAAGTAGTCCGAAAGGCGCGTAAACACGTTGTCGTATATTGCGAAGCTTTGAATAAGCGCCGCCGTCACCATAATGCTGAAGGTGCATTTATAAACGGTATCGTATTCGCGAACGGGTCTTAACACCAAACTCAGCACAATTATCATTATCATCATCGTCTGTTTGAAGCCGACGCTTTCATTTGCGGTAAACTCCATCGTGTCGTAATAAAGCATCGAAAACCACGTTGCAATTTCTTCATGGAAGAACACGACCGCAATAACAGCCGCGCCGAGCATTGCAAAATAAAATTTGTCTATTTTTTTTCGCGCTATTGGGTATGCTATTAAAAATATAATTGCGGGCTTGTGGAAAAGAAACGCCGCCAAAACACACAGCAAAAACCTTAAAGGCTTTTTATTTATTATGAAAACAAATGCAAACATAATAAACGCGCTTGCAATTGCCTGTTTAAATGCCGAGTATGTAAAAAAGTAGTTGCCGAGGGCTATATACATAAGATAGCTGAAATACGGCGACGGAGAAAATCTGTAAACAAGCACCCCGAGAGCTATTGCGCAAAAAGCCGCCGCGAAGAAAAGCACAGTTTCAAAACCGAAGCCCATTTGACCGAAAGCCCTGAAAAGAAGCTGAAGCCCCACGGTGTCGCTGCTTTTTGTATCAAGCTGCCAATCGGGGGTGTTGGCACTGAGATAGGCGTAGCAATAGTGCATAAGGTCGCCGTAACGCCACGAGCGAAGCCCCGAAAAGCAGGTCAGTATGACCGTGACGCACTGAACGCACAGCCGTTTGCCGTTATTCACATTTTTATTGAGCGCAAACAAAAGCGTTACCGCCGCAACGGCGAAAAACAGCGCCAGCTGTAAAAACACGTCTTATCCTCCAAAATGATTTTTATTCCGAAAGTAATTTTTCAAAAAAGTCTTCCGTCATTAACACGGCGTTGTCTTTTTTGAAGAAGCCGCCGCGAAGCGCGGCTCTTTTTTTATAAGCATAGAGAAGCGTTTCGTCGGTAAGAAACCGCTTCATTCCGTCAAAAATGCCTTGTTCGCTGTTTTCAACGATAAGTCCGTATTCGCTTTCACAAAGAAGCTCGTTCATACCTGTGCAATCTGTTGTGACAACGGGCGTGCCTATAACAAGGCTTTCGACAACAGTCGTACTAAAGCCCTCATAACGCGAAGAGCAAACATAAAAATCGGCAGCCTTTATATACGGATACGGATTATCGCAGAAGCCTAAAAACGACACTGTTTTTGAAAGGCCGTTTGTTTCTGCGAACTTTTCGAGCGCCGCTTTGTCCTCGCCGTCGCCCAAAACCCAAAGCTTGTGAAAAATGCCTTCGTCAAGAAGGCGCTTATGCGCCGAAAGAAGCCTGTCAAAGCCTTTTTGCTCGGTAAGCCTGCCAACCGCTATGCACACAGGGCAATTTTCATCTTTTTCAAACGGAAGCGGCACCTGCGACTTTCTTAAAATTTCGCTGTCGTCAAAGCAGTTATAAAGCGTTATTGCTTCGGGCGTGTTGCCGTAGCCTTTTATAAATGAATTTTTAACGTCATCGGAAACGCAAACAACCTTGTCATATTTAGCGTAATAGCCCTTTGTGCTTTTAACAAAGCTCTCAAAATCGTCGGCTTTTTTACTTAAATCGCAGTGAACCCACGCGACCTTTTTCGCCTTTTTGTTTGTTGACGACGCCATTATTTTTGTTGCGCCGCATTCAAGATATGCGACTTCAATATCATAATCACCTTTAATATGGAACTCATATGTAAGACCCAAAGCCGCTTCGGTGCGCATAATTCCCATAAAAATGCTGTTTTTATAAGGATAGCAAAACCTATAATTGATTTTTTCGTCAAGCTCGCCCGAAACATCTTCGTTATAAAGCGTTTGAACGGTTATGTCGAACCTGCTTTTATCCATTGAATTGACAAGATTTTTAAGCACCTTTTCGGCGCCGCCGCCCTTGAGCGTTTCAATAAAGAACAGAATTTTTATCACTCGGATTATTCTCCCCTATAAATTTTATAAAACCTGTTAAGCGCAGAATAAAGGTCAAAAGGCGATTTCTCCATAATTTCCGTATATGCTTTCGGGTTTTTGCGCTGTGCTTTACAAATTTCGTCGACCCAATCGGCTTTTTTGGAAAGCGAAAGCGGTTTTATAAGCTCTGTTAAAAAAACGTCGTTCGGAACGGAGTCCGAAATAACACACGGCAGTCCGTTTGACTGAACCTCAATTATAGAAAGCGGCGTACCTTCGTAAAGCGACGGAAATGCAAAAACGTCCATCGCGCTTAAACAGTCGCCGACATTTCTGACGTTGCCCGTAAAAATCACTTTGTCTTCCAAATTAAGCTCACTGACTTTTTTCTCATAGTTTTCGCGCTCTTCGCCGTCACCCAAAAGAAGCAAAACGCTTTCGGGCTTCTTTTTTAATATTTCGGGCATAATTTCAATTAAAAAGCCCTGATTTTTGACGGCAGCCAAATGACCCGCATGGCCTATAACAAACTTTTCGCCGATGTTAAGCTTTTCTCTTATCTCTTTTCGTTTTTCTTCGTCAAAGCGAAAGCTTTTAACATCAATACCGTTCAATATCAAAGTGCCTTTTTTATTAAAAAAGCGTTTGCCGTAAAGCCTTTCGCCCGCCTTTTTCCCGCAGGCGACAAAATCGGTTGCGCACATTTTTATTAAAAACCGCATAAGGCTTTCATAAACCCTTGTTTTAAAATCGCGTTTTTCTTCAAGCGCCGAGTGCGAATGCGCCACCCTCACGGGGACTTTGCAAAGCTTGCCCGCAAGCATTGCCCAGCCTATGTTGAACATTGTGTGCGCATGAATTATGTCGTAATGATATTCGTTTATAAGCTTTTTTAAATTATTAAAGTACGCCGCGTAATTTTCGGAAGGCTCGGGAATGCGTATGATTTTGCAGCCGCGCGCTGTAAGCTCATCTTCATAATCGCCTTTTTTTTCGCCGAAAACAAGATAATGAGTTTCAAACTCTTCGCTGTCGGCATAAAAGCCGATGTCTCTCGCAACCTTTTCGGCACCGCCAATTGTTAACTTTGAAATAACGCTGAGCACACGTTTTTTCATTCGGCAAATCTCCTGTTTTTATGAATTTCGGCGCCAAACGCCGTCCAAATATTTTTTGAGTATATGCATTGTGCTTTTCATTCCGAAAACACAATATAAAGTGTAAACCGTTTTCACCTTTTTGCCTGAACCGTATTTAAGTAAAAACATACAGTTTCGGCATCTTTTTATTATTTCTTCATAGTCGCTGTCGCCCCTGAGCCTCGGCACATCGCCGAGAAGAGTCGAAAGCTGGTATGCCCAATATCTGTAATAAATTCTTTTGAGCGTTTCGCTCTGATTTAAATTTTCGATTTCCTCTACGGCTTCTTCGATTTGAGAAAGTATATCCAAAATATTCTTTCTGCCGAAGGATGATGTTATGGAGCCGGATTTTCTCAGCATATAGCTGTAAAAGCCGCTTGAATAAACGGCAAAATGATGCGCTTTTATAAGAATTTTTCCCGACCAGCCTATATCTTCGCTTAAAATGCCGTCTTCAAAAAACAGTTTGTTGTTAATAAGAAAATCTCTTTTAAGCGCTTTTGTATAAGCCGCGTTGAAAAATCCGTTGTTTTTGCAAAGTCTTTTTAAAACCTCTTCTTTTTCCGTGCAATCGGACGGCACAAATTCGGGTATGCAGTTTTTCCGCTTTTTGCCGTCAGTGCCGAAAAGCATATATCCGAAAGCTATAACCTCGGTTTCGGGCTTTTCTTCAAAAATTTTTGCAAGCCCCCCCAAAGCGCCCGCGTCGTTCCACATATCGTCGCTGTCAAGAAAAACAACGTTTTCGCCCGAAGCCGAAAGCAGACCGGTGTTTCGCGCCGCAGAAAGCCCGCCGTTTTTTCGGTGAACGCACTTTATGCGTCGGTCCTTTAAAGCATACATATCGCAAATTGCGCCGCTTTTATCGGTTGAGCCGTCATCAACCAAAACAAGCTCAAAATTTTCGTATGTCTGCGAAAGAACGCTTTCAATGCACCTTTTGAGATACGCTTCAACATTATAAACGGGGACTATTATGCTGAACTTTCTTTCAACATCTAAAGAAGCCTTGAAGTTCATTTGTACTTTCGCCCCCAATACAAATATAAGAGCCGACCGGGCAAAAAGCCCAAAAGCACAAGAAACGGATAGTCCGATGTTTTAAGCGAGTCTTTAAAGCCGATAGAAGCAAATGCAGAATAGCAGTTATAAAGAAGCGAATATTTTAAACGGGTAAAAAGCGGGAGCCGCCTGTTCATATAAACGTTGGCGTTATATTTTCCGCCGAGGGGATTGTTTATGCGAAGCTTTCTGCCCGCCATTGTAAGACCGTCGGGAAGATATTCGCACTCATAGATAGCCTTGTCGATATAAACGCCTTTTCCCAAAAGCTCAATGTTCATATGTGCCGCGCCCTCGCCTATAAAGCGCTCGCCGGGGAACACGGGAAACGGATATTTTATGAAAGCTTCTGTTTTAAATACATCACAGCAATCCCTGCTTTTAACATTTGAAAACCGCCGAACTTTATATGTTTTTGTAATCACATTCGGGTGCTTTACATAGCAAAGCGGATTGCCGTTTTTGTCACACCTGTAAAAATATAAAACATTCACGCCATTTTCGTTTTCATACTTTTTCCATTCACTAAGTATTGTTTCTACGGCGTCGGGCAAAAGCGTGTCGTCACTGTCAAGCACCGTAACGTATTTGCCCTTTATATATTTGTGCGAAGCGTTCGGCGCCGTGTGCTTCCCGCCGTTTTCCTTAGTATAATATTCAAATTCGGCAGCGCCGTCTTTTTTTAATTCTTCTATAAGCTCGGGTGTATTATCAGTGCTTCCGTCGTCTATAATTATCCATTGAAAATCCCCGCACGTCTGAGCGGCAATTGAATTGTAACAGGCTTTAAGCGTTCTTTCTCTGTTATATGTGGGCGTGATTATTGTAAGAGACGGAGTTTTTTCGTTTTTATTTTCAACATTTCTTTCCATAACACACACCCTCTAAAGCAGCTTGCCTGTTAATATGCGGCTGTTTTGTCACTTTTTCAACCCGATTGCTTTATCAATCAAAAACGCCGCTTTCATTCTCACCGGAAGCGAAATAACAAACGTTTTAAAATCCTTTGCCGGTACTTTTTCTTCACAAAACGCGCGGCACACTTCTTTGATACGCCCCCGGCGCTCTTTTGTGCCCATACCGTATTTTAAAAGCTCCTTTGAAGAGGAATAAGCCGAACGGTAAAAAGAATACGCGATTGCCGCGCTCAATTTTTCGTTTGCCGCTTTTTTGGGGTTTGCGTTTTTTAGCGCTTCAAACATTTTTTTGTGACCCGAAATAAGCTGCCCCGACAGGTCATCGCGCCGCTTTCTTGAAAGCGATTCGCCGTTTTCAAGAGAAACGTTATAAATAATTTTATCGGAAGTGCAAAGCGATTTTATATGAAGCGCATAAGTCACGCAAAAAAGCTGGTCCTCGCCTATGTAAATGTCGTTTGAAAAACGCAAATTCAGCTGTTTAATTCGCTCGTTCAAAAAAGCCTTACACCACAACACATTAATGCGCCTGTCGCGTATAGCAAAGCTCACCGCATCAAAAACAGAATCCGCGCCGTATACTGCATTTTGTTCCTGTCTTATTTCTTCGTTCCTGCCGTCTGAAAGCCTGCACGAAAACATATACATATCGAATTCGTTTTTTTCGGTCATTTCGTTAAGCGCTTCAAAATAATCGCCGCTCACTTCGTCGTCGCTGTCGACAAAAAGTACATATTTGCCAGAAGCCTTTTTAAGCCCGAGATTTCTTGCAGAGGAAACACCGCCGTTTTCTTTTTTGAAATATTTTACAGTGCGGTATTTTTCCGAAAACTCTTTACACAAAGCGTCGCTTTTGTCGGTTGAGCCGTCATTAATAAGAAGAATTTCATAATCGTCAAAATCTTGCGAAGCTATGCTTTCAATACAGCGGGCAACTGTTTTTTCGGAATTAAAAACAGGTATAATCAATGAATATTTCATAAATCCCCACCGCCTTGAGAAAGAACGGAGCGCATAAGCTTCAGCACATTGTCCTTTGACACTGACTCGCTGAATCTTGTTACGTTATTTAAATTGTAAGCCCCCATATTTTTTCTCATATCTTCATTTTCGGCAAGGGTTTTTATAGCTTCTGCGAAGCTTTCGGGGGTGTTTTCGGCAACAAAGCCGCCTTTTATATCGTCAATAAGGTCAACACAGCCGCGTATTTTTGAGCAGACCACGGGTTTGCCGTTTGCCATAGCTTCTTCAATCGCCTTCGGAAGCCCCTCTTGCAAAGAGCTTAAAACAAAAATGTCGGAGGCGCTGTAAATATCGGAGAGCCCTTTTCTGTAGCCTAAAAAGAATACGTTATTTTCGAGTCCGCGTTCTTTAGTAAGGCTCTTTAAAGCTTCTTCGTTATCGCCGCGGCCGCAGATAAAAAACTTTATTTTGGGATTATTAAGTAAAGAAAGCGCATCTATAATAATATGCTGATTTTTTCTTTTTGTAAGCTCGCCGACGTTAAGAAGCATTATTTCGCCGTCTTTAACGCCAAGCTCTTCTCTTTCTTTATTGCGGCTCTCATTATTGAAAGCAAATTCAGCCGTATTTACGCCTATTCCGTCAATTTTTTCGACTTTTTTTGCGTGAAGAGTTTTTGCAAGCTCAAAATCCTCGTTATTTATTGTGATTATCATATCCGAAAAACGCGAGCAGTATTTTTCGGCAGGATAAAACAGCAGCCGGTTTAAAAACGGCGCGCCATTATAAAAATGAAAGCCGTGAACCATGTACACGACTTTTGTGCCGCGTTTTCGTGCATTTTTTGCAGCAAGGCGCGTCATAATTCCCATAACCGGTTCATTGGTCCAGATAACGTCCCATTTTTCGCGGTTGATTATTCTTTTTAAATCCTTGAGGCCGTTTAAATTTGAGACCGCAAGGGGGCTTCTTACAAGGCGGACGGTTTCGATTTCGGCAACGCCGTCAAGCGCCTCTTTAAGGTCAGAAAGCCTGTCCCCGACGACGGAGCAGGCAAGCTTAACCGAAAAGCCGTTTTCGGATAAATATTTGATGTGCGGAACCATAAACTGTATCGCCATAAGGTCGGTACATGTCAAAAGCAGACGCTTCATTCGCCCACCTCTTTTAAAATAACCGAAGCAATGCTTTCGGCGTCAAGACCGAAGTAATGTCTTAAATAGCTTTGGTCGCCGACCGTATCGGCATAAGCGTTCGGCACGCCCATTCTGTGAAGGCGCGCTCCCTTAGGCAGTTCGCAAAGCACTTCCGCAACGGCAGAGCCGAAGCCGCCGTCGAGATTATGCTCTTCAACGGTAACTATAAGTCCGAATTTTTCGGAGCATTCTTTTATAACGTCCTTATCAATCGGTTTTACCGTGGGGAAGGTGTAAAGCGCAGGTGTTAAGCCGCTTTTTTTAAGAATTTCACGCGCGGCAACAACTTCTTCGGCAATTGCGCCCGTAGTAAATATCGCAACTTTTTCGCCGTCGCCGATTTTAATTGCTTTGCCGATTTTAAAATCGGGAATACTCTCGTGAATACGTTTTTCGCCGCCCCTGCCGAGTCTTAAATAGCACGTTCCGTTATAGCCTGCTATTGCCTTTGTAACCTCTCGTGCTTCAACAAGGTCTGCAGGGCAAAAAACAGCAACACCCGGAAGCGCGCGCATAACCGCAATATCCTCGGTTGCGTGGTGGCTCATTCCGAGACTGCCGTATGTAAAGCCGCCGCCGACGCAAACAATCTTTACGTTGGCGTTGTGATAAGCGCAGTCGTTTCTTATTTGTTCAAGACAGCGAAGCGTCGGAAAGCTTCCTATAGAATATGTAAAAACGGTTTTGCCCTCAAGCGCCATTCCCGCCGCGGCAGAAGTCATATTCTGCTCGGCTATGCCGGCGTTTATAAACTGGTCGGGAAGCTTTTTCCAAAAAAGCTTTAACACGCCGAAGCCGAGGTCGCCCGTTATAAGCTCAATATTTTTATCGTTTGTTGCAAGCTCAAGAAGAGTATTGGCAAATGTATCTCTCATTTCTTTTCATCCCTCGCAAAACGTTTCGGATGCCACCCGGCAGAAAGTGTATGGTCGTTGCCGATGTCATCGCCCTCTTCGGGTCTTTTCGGATTTTTTATTCCGTCGGGGGTATAAGGGTCTTCAACCCCGTCGGGCTTTGCTTCAAAAAGCTGTGTAACGGCACAGTCATACTCCCAGCCGTCGTGCGGGAAGCGGTAATGCCACAAAATATCGTTTTCCATAAACGACACGCCCTTGCCCTTAACGGTATCGGCAATTACAACTGTCGGCTTGTGGGCGGGGTTTGACGTGTCAAGAAGAGCATTTTTCAAGGCTTCGCAATCGTGGCCGTCTACATTTATAACGTTCCAGCCGAAAGCGCGCCATTTAGAAGCAAAATCTTCAAGCTCCAAAGTTTTTTCACAAAAATCGAGACTTTGCATATGGTTGTGGTCAACCACTGCGACAAGATTTTCGAGCCTGTAGTGGTTGGCAAAAAGAGCCGCCTCCCACACAGAGCCTTCGTCGCACTCGCCGTCGCCGAGAACGGCGAAAACGCGGTGGTCTTTATTATCACAGAGTGCCGCAAACGCCATACCCGCGGCAACAGGCAGTGCATGTCCCAAAGAGCCTGTTGAAAAATCAACGCCCGGAACATGGTGCGAAACGTGCCCCGAAAGACGGCTGCCGTTTTTATAATGCGTTTTAAGCTCCTCTGTCGGGAAAAAGCCGCATTCCGCAAGAGCGGCATAAATTGCGGCGCCGGCGTGCCCCTTGCCCAAAATAAAGCGGTCGCGCCCGTCCCACTCTGGATTTTCGGGGTCATATTTCATAACGTCTGCATAAAGGACCGCCACAATATCGGCAACGGAAAGCACCGCCCCGATGTGGCTGCCGCAGGATAAATGCGTCATTTCGACTCCGTGTCGGCGAATAAGCCACGCAAGCTGTTGACTTGTCATAAACCACACTCCTAACCAAAGTCTCGGCAAGTGCCGATTAATCGGTCATCTCACACCAAGCACGCGCTTTAAAAAGCGGCGTGAAGAAATAAATTATGTTATAGAATTATCTTTAAATTAAAGTAAAACACATTTTTCGCTCATTTTGAAACCTCTTCAAGCAACGACATCTCATCTTTTGACAGGTGCCAGTCGCACGCCTCGACATTTGAAACGAGCTGTGAAGGATTTTTAATGCCGACTATCGCAACGGAATCGGGCATTTTGTCAAGAATCCACCTTATTGCGCACGACGAAACGCTTTTGTTTCTCTCTTTGGCAATATTTTTAAGGACATCGACAATTTTAAGATTTTTTTCAAGCTTTTCGCCGTGAAAATTAACGTATATTTCGCGGCTTCGTCTGTCGTCCGCGCCGAAAACCGCATCTTTGCCGTATTTGCCGCTTAACACGCCCTGACCGAGACTGCCCCAGGTCATCGGCGTTATTAAAAGCTCTTTTCTTAAAAGCTCAAGGTCGCCCTCGTTTTTTCGGCAGGCAAGCGAAAACTCGTCCTGACAGCTTACAAACTTGCCCTTATACGGCATAAGCTCCGAAACATCGTCTGCGTGAATGTTTGAAAGGCCGAAATAACGGATTTTTCCTTCTTTTTTCAAGCGTTCAAGCTCGTCCACAACAGCGCCTATAGGTGTGGAGCGGTCGCGGTAATGAATAACATAAATGTCAAGATAATCGGTATTAAGGCGCTTTAAGCTTTCTTCAAGCGCCGTGCGTATATAATCGGGCGAATTGTCATAAACCGTTTTGCCGCCGCCCGTTCTTACGCCGAATTTTGATTCTATAATAACATCGTGACGTTTTGAGCCGAGACCCTTTGCAAGGGTTATTTCGGATTTGCCGAGACCGTAGGTGTCGGCGGTGTCAAAAAAGTTAACGCCGCAGTCAAGCGCCTTGTTTATAGCCTTTAAAAGCTCTTCTTCAGAGACCTTGCCCCAGCCGTAACCGCCCATAGGACAGCCGCCCATACAAACCCTTGAAACGTTCAGTTCTGTATTTTTAAGAGTTATGTATTCCATCGTCCGCTCCCTTTTGTTCTTCTGCAAAGCGCGCCGCTTTTTTAAACACGCTGAAAACAGTCTTGAAAAAAAGCTTAATGTCGGTTTTAAAAGAAACCTCGCGCGCATATTTCACCCGAAGGCTGTTTTTTCGCTTCAGCACATATTTTTCGTAATACTCGTCGGCATTGCCTTCGCCGACAATTTCATCAAGATTTATAAACTCGATAGAGCTGAAATCGGTAATCCCGGGGCGAACCTTAAAAATAAGCTTTTCGTCGCCTTCATAAGCGGACGTATACTGTAAAAGCTCTGGCCGCGGACCGACAAAGCTCATCGTTCCGATAAGCACGTTATAAAGCTGAGGAATTTCATCAAGCTTTGTTTTGCGCAAAACAGCACCGACCTTTGTAATTCGCGGGTCGTTAAGAGCAGTTGTGCCGCCGCCGATTTTGTCGGCGTTTTTCACCATTGTGCGGAATTTGAAAATTTTAAACGGTTTTTCGCGATAGCCGCCCCTTAAAGGCGTATAAAACACGGGAAAGCCGCTTTCCAAAGCAATCGCAATGCCGATAACCAAAACGACGGGCGCAAGGAGAATGCCGAATACAAGTGCCAGCAGAAAATCCACAACGCGCTTAAAAACGCGGTTATATATACCGTCGCACCCGTTGCGCGTATTTGAAGCCGTTTTCTGCGGCGCGTTTTCCCTTTCGGTTTCGATAATCTTACTCACAATACATCCCCGTAATTTTTGAAAATTCAAGCCATATCCCGCAAAAAAGTACTAAACGGGCATTCTTTGATAATTATATCATTGTTTTTCTAAAAAATCAACATAATCTATTCATAATTCTGTATACTCATTCGTCCAAATCAGCCATAATTTGCCGTGCGGATTTATTGAATTTGCCGATATTTCTGTAGAATACCACAAGAGACGTTCAATTCTTTGGACAAAATGCACTTAATTTTCAAAATCCCGCCAAAAGAAAAAGCCGCCGCAGGATGCACTTGCTTCAACCTGCGGCTGCCGTTTTTAAGCATAAGAGGGTCGAACCAATACGGTTTTAAAAAGCCCTCTTTTCGCC
>DJRI01000151.1:0-9513 GCA_002440045.1 Ruminococcaceae bacterium UBA6364
CAGAAAGCGCCTATGAAGGGCTTCTTGAGGGGCTTTGCGGCAATTCCGAAATTATAAAAGTCGGCTGTAACGGGCTTTGCTTTGCAGAGCCTGTTGTTGAAGCTCTTGGCGACGGCGGCGAAAGCGTCATTTACGGCAGAGTTGACAAAGAGTTTGCAAAAAAACTTGCACAGTCTGCGTCGTTTGACGATTTGCCCAAAGAACATCGCCTGTCACCGGAAGAATTGAAATTTTTAACAAGCCAGACAAGAATTGTTCTTTCAAACTGCGGGAAAATCGACCCCGAAAGCCTTGATTCGTATCTTGATGCAGGCGGATTTGAAGCGTTTAAAAAAGCTGTTTCTTTGGGAAGCGAAAATATTATAGAAGAAGTGCGCCTTTCGGGGCTTCGCGGCAGGGGCGGCGCGGGATTTCCCACGTATTTGAAGTGGCAGGCGGCAAAAAAGTCCGAAAGCGACGAAAAATATATCGTATGCAATGCCGACGAGGGCGACCNNAGAAGTGGAAGCAGGTGGCCCGGCAGAAGGAAACCGTGCGGTATGTAGTCTGCAATGCCGACGAGGGCGACCCCGGTGCGTTTATGGACAGGGCTGTGCTTGAAGGCGACCCTTACAGCGTGCTTGAAGGTATGATGATTGCTGGGCTTGCAATAGGCGCGGATTACGGAATAATTTATGTAAGAGCCGAATATCCCTTGGCTGTAAAGCGCGTTAAAAAAGCAGTCGAAACGCTTAAAGAAAGAGGATTTATCGGAAAAAACGCTTTAGGCAGCGGCTTTGACTTTGATTTTTATATAATGAAAGGCGCGGGCGCGTTCGTCTGCGGCGAAGAAACCGCATTGCTCGCTTCTTTGGGCGGCGGCAGGGGAATGCCCGTTACAAAACCGCCGTTTCCTGCGCAAAAGGGCTTTAGGGGTAAGCCCACAAATATAAATAACGTTGAAACTCTTGCAAACATACCTTACATAATAAGGCACGGCGGCGAGAATTTTGCAAAACTCGGCACAGAAAAAAGCAAGGGCACAAAGGTGTTTGCGCTTGCGGGCAAAATAAAACGCGGCGGACTTGTCGAAGTGCCTATGGGTATGACAATAAGAGAAATTGTTTTTGACATATGCGGCGGCATAAAAAACGACGCCGCAATAAAAGCAGTTCAAATGGGCGGCCCGTCGGGCGGGTGTATCCCCGAAAGCCTTCTTTCTACGCCTGTTGATTACGAAAGTATTGCAAAAACGGGCGCAATAATGGGCTCGGGCGGAATGATTGTTATGGACGAAGGCACCTGTATGGTCGATATGGCGCGCTTTTTTATGGATTTTACAAGCAAAGAAAGCTGCGGAAAGTGCGCCCCGTGCAGAATCGGCACAACAAGAATGCTTGAAACGCTTGAAAAAATCACTCGCGGCGACGGCGAAGAAAGCGATATAGAACGCCTTGTAAAAGACGGCGAGGCAATAAAAACAGGCGCGCTTTGCGGACTCGGAAATTCCGCGCCGAACCCCGTTCTTACAACCGTGAAATACTTTAAGGACGAATACGAAGCGCACATAAAAGAAAAACGCTGTCCCGCAAAAGAATGCACGGCGTTAATAAGGTATGAAATATCAAAAGATAAGTGTAAAGGCTGTTCCCTTTGCAGCAAAAAATGCCCCGTTTCGGCAATAAGCGGCGAAATTAAAAAGCCGTTTTCAATAGACCCGAAAAGGTGCATACGCTGCGGCGCGTGTTTAGGTACATGCCGTTTCGGCGCAATATCAAAAGAAAGCGGGGCGAAGTGCTTTGACTGAAGTTAATATTATTGCGGACGGCAAAAAAATCAAGGCGTTTCGCGAAATGACGCTGCTCGACAACTTGCTTTGCAACGGCTTTGACGTGCCGCATCTTTGCCACAATAAAGAGCTTGAAGCCTACGGCGGGTGCGGACTTTGCATTGTAGAGGTCGAAGGCTCAAGAAAGCCTTTGCGCGCGTGCTCCGTTACGGTGAGCGAGGGGATGTGCGTTACAACGAAAAGCGAAGCGCTTGAAAAAAGCCGCGAAGCAACGCTTTCGTTTTTGTGCTCCGACCATTCGGGCGACTGTAAAGCTCCGTGCTTTTACGCCTGCCCCACGCATCACGATGTTCAGGGCTATGTCGGGCTTATAGCAAACGGAAAAACCAAAGAAGCGCTTGAAATTATAATGCGCGACAATCCGCTTCCGTCGTCAATCGGCAGGGTATGCCCGCATCCGTGCGAGAAAAAATGCAGGCGTTCTTTTGTAGACGAGCCCGTTTCAATATGCGCCCTTAAACGCTTTGCCGCCGATGAAGAAGAGGTTGCTTTAGCAAAAAAAGAAGATACATTTAAGCGTATTGCCGTTGTCGGCGGCGGCCCTGCGGGAATTTCGTGCGCATATTTTTCGGCGCTTTCGGGTCACAGGGTCGAAATATTTGAGGCAAAAGACAGCTGCGGCGGAATGCTTCGTTACGGCATACCCGAATACAGACTGCCTAAATCCGTGCTTAATAAAGAGATTGACGCCGTTTTAAAGCTCGGCGTTAAGGTGCATTACAACAAAATGCTCGGCAGAGATTTTTCTGTTGCCGATTTGAAAAATGAGTTTGACGCCGTGTTTATCGGAACAGGCGCTCAAAAAAGCGGCTCTTTAAGGTGTGAAAACGACAGCGCCGAGGGCGTTTTGGGCGGAATAGATTTTCTTTACGACGTGGCTGTCGGCAAATTAAAAACGCTTAGCGGAAAAATAGCCGTTGTCGGCGGCGGAAACACGGCAATCGACGCCGCAAGGACTGCCGTAAGGCTCGGCAAAACCGAAGTTACAATTATATACAGGCGCACAGAGAACGAAATGCCCGCAGAAAAGCTTGAAATTAAAGAAGCAAAAGAAGAGGGCGTAAGCTTCCGTTTTCTCGAAACGCCGTTAAGCGTTGTTTTAAACGGCGAAAAAGCCGCGGGGCTTGTGCTTCAAAAAATGAAACAGGGCGAGCCGGACTCAAGCGGCAGGCGGGCAAGCGTTCCGATTGAGGGTGCAACCGAAACGGTTTCTTTCGACCTTATAATTTCGGCTGTCGGTCAGCTTGTAAAAAACGACGGTCTTTCGGGAATCGAGCTTACCAAAAAGGGCACGGTTTCTGTTGACGAATCGACTTATATGACGTCTTTAGACGGCGTTTTTGCGGCGGGCGACGTTATAAACAAAGGCCCCGATATAGCAATCCGCGCGATTGCCGGCGGAAAAAATGCCGCAAAGGCTATTGATGCATATCTTGCGGGCGAAAAAATCGACATAAAAATGCCGCTGTTTTCCGAAAACAGAGATTTTGACCCTGATTCGCTTTCCCAAGAAGTCAAAAAGGCGCGCACTGAGCAAAGTGTTTTGCCGCCCGATGTAAGAAAGGCAAATTTCAGCGAAAGCACAAAGACGTTCACAAAAGAAGAGGCGCTGAAAGAAGCGTCGCGCTGTCTTGAATGCGGGTGCTCGGCGGTTTATGAATGCAAGCTTCTTCCGCTTATGCGCGAATACGGCAGCCTTTCTTCGCCTGAAAGCGGAAAAAAGCATAAAACCGAAAAAGACAAAAGCCACCCGTTTATTATCCGCGACTCGGGCAAGTGCATTCTTTGTGCGCTTTGCGTGCGCTCCTGCCGCGAAATAAGTAAAACCGAAACCTTGGGCCTTTTCGGCAGGGGATTCGGCACATTGCCGGAAACGGCGTTTTTTGAGCCGCTTTTAAAAAGCTCCTGCATTTCGTGCGGAGTTTGTGCCGCCGTTTGCCCGACAGGCGCTTTAAGCCTGAAAACGCCAGGCATAAAAAATGTGCCGCTTGAATTTTTTGATGAACACACGGTTTGCGGTCTTTGCGAAAGAAAATGCGGTTTTATAAAGCGCACTTCGGGCGGCAGGGTTACGCTTTTGCCCGACGATTTGAGAAAACACTGCTCTTACGGAATGTTTTTGCCCGTTTTAAAGGCGGCAAAAAGCCTTAACATAAGCGAAGAAAGCTTAAAAGAGGCTTCTGAAAAGCTTTTTTCGGATATGGAATATTTTGCGGGAAATAAAGAGTCTGTTATGTCTTTTGAATTTGAATGCTTGTAAGATTTACCAAAAATCAGGTGCGATTTTCGGTGAATGTGACGGCAACGCCGCAAGAGCCTTGTATATTGCCGTTTCTAAGGCGCACACCCGATTTTTACGGCTTAAAAATTAATATTTATTAACATAAAAAAAGCATTTTTTCTATTGACATTCACCCCCGAAATGTAATATAATCATCGCAGGCTTATAAGTATTCCTATGCTTCTGCATTCGCAATACTTCGGCACGGCTTATGCCACAATGACTTAGTAAAGGAAGATTTAAATGAAGAAAGTTCTTTCAATCGTTCTTTCGGTTATGATTCTCATCATCGCCGTTATGCCTTCTGCGGCTGCTCTTACCGTTCCTGCGGCAGACCTCAGAGTTACAAAGGGCGCTTACAACGGCAATCCGCAGACGATTGACACAGTTACCGACAAAGTGTTCACAGTTGTGGTCTCACTCCCGGCTGTTAAGGGTCTTACTGAGGTTGCAATGCACATTCAGTTTGACAAAAACGTACTTAAATATGTAGGCGGCGGTCAGGCTTATAAAGTTGTTGACGGCGACAACTATCCCTACTATGAAGGCGGTATGTTCGCTTGCAACACCAAGACCGTTAAACCCGATGAGTTTTCATTCGGAATGGTAGTATCGGAGCCTTTGACCAAAAACAACTCCAGAGATTTTGCTTATCTTACCTTTGAAGTTATCGACAGCTCAAAAACTTCTACAACCCTTAATTTCTATGTAAATAAGTTTACGACCGAAGATGGCGATAACACTAACGATATCAGCGCAACAACGCTTATCAAGTCATCAATCGTAAGATTGGATTTGCCGGCAGAGTCCACAAATCCCTCTTCGACAGAACCCGGCGGCAGTGATGCAAGCGACGAGGGCACAACAAAAACTCCCTCTGTTTCTGACATCAACGCTCTTATCGAAAAGATTAAAGAGCTCCTTAAAAACAACGGCGCTTCAATCGAAGATTACATCGACGCTATCGTTAACATAATCGGCAATGCCGACATCGCAGATATGATTGAACAGATTATCGGCGGCAACATCGACATCGGCGACGGTTTCCTTGATTGGATTAAAAATATCGGTATCGACTTCGGTTCTTTTGAAGAGATTCTTAACAAAATCATCGAATTCTTCAAAAACCTCTTTAATCCCGGCGGCGATACACCCGCTTCTTCAAATGTTCAGACAACCAATGCAGGCGGCAACAACCTCAACACCACAAGCAAGGGTTCTCAGAACGGCTCCGAAAACACAGGCGATGCAGGCATAGCTCTTGCGGCTACGGTTTGCGTTGCGGCTGCTGCGGCATTCGTACTTACGAGAAAGAAAAAGGAAGACTGATTTTTTAACCGAGCTTTCTTTTCTTAACTAAATCTTGAATTTATACCCCGAAAGCTTCGGCTTTCGGGGATTGTTTTTTTCTTTCCTTTTATAAGATTTGTTCTGCGGCGTTGAATGCGAAAAAATTCCAGAAAACTATAGAAATTTGCTTTTTAATAAAGTATAATATTGCCACTGATTTTAAGGCTTTTAAGGCGGTCGAAAAATGTCTGATTCAATGAATTTCAAACGAACAAAGCTTGCGTGTTATACGGCGTATTTCACAATGTCCTCGGTGTTTTGTCTGTCGCCGCTGTTGTTTGCAACATTTCACAATACATACGGCGTGTCGTATACGCTTCTCGGAACGCTTGTGCTTGTGAATTTTTGCACCCAGCTTACAATCGACCTTATTTTTTCGTTTTTCTCAAAACATTTTAATATAGCAAAAACCGTAAGGGTAATGCCGATTATAACCTCCGTCGGTATGGCTTTTTATGCGTTAAGCCCCATAATAATGCCGAATAACGTTTATATCGGCTTGGTTTTGGGAACCGTGCTTTTTTCTGTTTCCGCAGGACTTTCCGAGGTGCTTTTAAACCCGATGATAGCCGCAATACCGTCTAAAGACCCGCAGCGCGATATGAGCTTTCTTCATTCGCTTTATGCTTTCGGCGTTGTAACAACAGTGGTTTTAAGCACGCTGTTTTTCAAGGTGTTCGGCACTGAAAACTGGTCTTATTTAATGGGCTTTTTTGCGGTGCTTCCGCTTGCGGCTTCGGTTATGTTTTTTCTTTCGCCTATACCGGAAATGTCTGACAGCGGCGAAAATAAAAGCGGCAAATCAGCCGTAAAGAAAAATGTCGGGCTTATGCTTTGCGTGCTTTGCATATTTTTCGGCAGCTGCGCCGAAAACACAATGTCAAACTGGATTTCAAGCTATGTTGAAAAAGCTTTGAGCATTGACAAGGCAGTAGGCGATATTCTCGGAATGGCTGTTTTTGCGGTGCTTCTCGGAGTGGGCAGATTTACTTATTCGCGTTTTGGCAAAAACATAAACCGCGTGCTGTTTTTCAGTATGCTCGGCGCGGCTTTGTGTTATATTACGGCGGCTCTTTCAAACAGCGCTGTTGCCGCTTTTGTCGCATGCGCTCTTACGGGCATTTTTGTTGCAATGCTTTGGCCCGGAACGCTTATTATGATGGAAGAAAATCTGCCCGGAATGGGTGTTGCCGCATATGCGCTTATGGCGGCGGGCGGTGACCTCGGCGCTTCTGTTGCGCCGCAGCTTATGGGAATTGTGGTTGATAATGTATCGGAAAGTGCTTTCGCTGTTGATATGGGTGCGCGGCTTAACCTGTTGCCCGAACAAATCGGGCTTAAATCCGGTATGCTTGTAAGCGCAATTTTCCCGATAGCGGGCGCGGTACTGCTCATCTTTACTTTGAGATATTTTAAAAAGCAAAAATAAATTATCTTAGGCATAAGAGCATTGAACCGCATCGGTTCGACGCTCTTATGCTATATTTACGGTGCGAAATTCGTGCCGTATTTTTTATTTTTGACCATTCTGTGCGCGTTTAGTGCAATTTTACTAAATATAGGTGCAAAAAATTGGCGCACACGCCGCGACAGAATATGGTAAAATAAATATACAATATCGCGGCGATTTCAGCCGTAAAATATAAGGGGGTATTTACTTGAAAAAAGTAATATCTGTATTACTCGCACTTTTACTCGTTGCCTCGATGCTTTCGGTTGCAGCTTTTGCCGAAAGCGGCAGTGACCTTAAAATAGCCGTCGCGTCCGATTTGCATTATTGCAGAACGCCCGAGGCTATTGAGGGCCCTTCGGTCGGCTCCATTGACGACCCGATTTATTGGTATGCAAACCGACGCGCCGCAATGGAAACCGAAAGCGGCTTTATAATCGACGAGTTTTTAAAGCAGTGTGCCGACAGCGACTGCGATTATGTTCTTATTTCGGGTGACCTTGCCGACAGCGGCAGAAGATACCCCGAAGAGCATTATGATGTTGCCGAAAAGCTCAGAAAATTTGAAGCCGAAACAGGTAAAGACGTTTTTGTTATAGACGGCAATCACGACCTCGGCGAAGATACTATGACCGACGTTGATGATTTCAAAAAAATTTATGCTGATTTCGGATATGATAAGGCGCTTGAAACACTTGACGGGACTTGCTCTTACACAGCAAATCTCGGCGAAAAATATCGCCTTATCGCACTTGATTCGTGCGACCCGACAGCTTCGACTGCCGACGGAATGAATGCCGAAAGGGTTGACTGGGTAATAACTCAGGCGAAGCTTGCCAAAAATGACGGGCGCTATCCGATACTTATGATGCACCACAATCTTCTTGACCATATGCCGCTCCAAAGGGTGTTCAGCAAAAACTTTATAGTTAAATTTCATTATTCTACAGCTGAGCTTTTTGCCGACGCGGGGATAAAAATTGTTATTTCCGGACACGAGCATTGCAGTGACGCGACATCGTACACAAGCGGACTCGGCAATACGATATATGACTTTGCCACTACTTCACTCACGATGTATCCCACAGCGTACAGGGTATTTGAATTTTCGGATTCCGAAATATCGTATACTGCAAAAACAATAGAAAGCATAGATACTGCGGCGCTTACAGGCGCAGTTTCGGGCTACAGCGACGAGCAGATTGCACTTATGAACGCAGGGCTTAACAGTTATGCCAAAGGCTTTCTTAAAGCGGGCGTTCAGTACCGTCTTGAGCGTTCACTCTCTATGGAAAAGCTTGGTGTAAGTGAGGACGCGCCTTATTATGAGCTTGTGAAAAATGCCGTTGATACGTTGCTTCTTCTCTTAAACAAGCCTCTTTACGGCGAGGGAAGCGTAAGTGAAATCGCCTCGGGCTATAACATTGAAATACCGTCGACGCCCTATAAAACGGGGTGGGATCTTGCAACCGACCTTGTGGCGGCGCACTATGCCGGCGAAGAACCGTTTTCGCCCGACAGACCCGAAGTTACCGCTTTTTTGAGAACAGCGGCGGTTATCCTGCGCGAGCTTATGCCGAAGGTCGGCGCAGAGGTTTATTATGACGCGGCAAACGCATTGCTTGCCGCCGACGGAACATCGGATTTAAGTTCCGCAATTGTTTCTGATTTTTCGGGAGCAGACGGAATAACGCCTGCCGAGTATTTTATTTATTCGCTTGCTTCGCCCATTATTTACGGCTTTGCTTATGACGACGACGGTGTTAACGACAATAACGGCGTTCTTTCGGGGTACGGTGAAAGCGAAAACAATGAGCTTTCAAACGGACTTGACGGCACTTTGGGTGAAATACTCAAAAAGCTTCAGTATATTGTTCATTATCTTTTAAGAATATTTGATGTGATTTTGAAATAAGAGGTGGCGGTTTTGAGTTTGAAATTAAAAAAATCAATCTCGGCAATTCTTTGCATATGCCTTCTTTTTTCGGCGTCGGTTTGTGCGTTTGCCGCGAACAATGTTCCGTCAAGCGACGAATGGCTTGCGCAAAAAGAGGATATTTTTAAGCCCGACGGCAAAATGAGCCTTACGCCCGGCGAAAAAGACGGTGACATTAATTTTTCGTGGGTAACTGTCGGCACAAACATAGCTTTTGAGCGCTTTGTTTACGGCGTTGACCCCGAGCTTTCAGAGCCGCTTGAAGCGGAGGTTACACCGCTTACAACATCTTCGTTTGTTTACACGGCAAACAGGGTTTCTCTTAAAGGTCTTGACAGCGGAACATACTATTATAACTACACCTACAAAGGCGAGTGGCAGGGCGTTTCAAGCTTTAGAGTAGCTGATGCAAGTGACGGCTTTTCTGTAATGCTTTGCTCAGACCCGCAGCTTGGCCGCTCCGGAAGCGACAGCGACGAAGCCGTTCTTGACGACGCCTACGGGTGGGACCGCACCCTTAAAGCCGCAATGAAAAAATGCCCCGATATGAGCTTTATTCTTTGTGCGGGCGACGAGGTTAATATGGCGCTCAGCAAAAAGCAGTATAACGCGCTTCTTTACCCCGAAGTTTTAAGAAGTATTCCTGTTGCCGCCGCAGTCGGCAATCG
>DJRI01000151.1:9518-22227 GCA_002440045.1 Ruminococcaceae bacterium UBA6364
GTTATTCATCGCTTTATGACCTTCATTATAATAACCCCAACAAGAGCGACAAAGACCTTGCTTCACCCGGCGGAAACGGCTATTATTTTACATACGGCAACGCATTGTTTATTGTGCTTAACTCAAACAACTATATTGTTGAGGACCAGCGCGCAATAATCAACACCGCTGTCAATTCTGCGCCGAACGCAAAGTGGCGCGTTGTTATGATGCACGAAAGCCTTTATTTTTCGGGTATGAAAGAAAAACATCAGAACAAGGTTGACTTTTTCACACCGCTTTTTGATGAATATAACATTGACCTTGTGGTTTCGGGTCACGAGCACGTTTATTCAAGAACAGCCCCGATGACCGCCGACGCACCCGCCGAAAACGGCGTAACATACCTTGCGGTTTCAACCGCTTCGGGCTGTAACTTTGACAGCTATGACAGATGCGACAGCCGCATTGTTAAGTGCGAAAATTTAAGCGAGCCGTCATATTCTGTGCTTGATTTCGGCGAGGACGAGATTAAAGTTAAATCTTATTACACCGATAAAGACGAGATTTTTGACGAGTTTACGGTAACAAGGGTAGAAAAAAGCGATAATACCGAGGATTTTGTTTTTGCCGATTGGTTCGGAAGACTTATAAAAACAATTCTTGAAGCAATTGCGCTTATATTTAAATAAGAATACAGATTAACCGCGCAGCCGAAGGGTATAAAAGCCTTTCGGCTGTTGTTTTATGTTTTGACGGTGTAAAAGAATGGGCACAGCAAAAAAAATATCTTGACAAGTAACCGTTCGGTTGCTATAATTTTAGTGACCGAACGGTTACAAAGAAACGGGAAGTGATAATTTTGGCAGGAAACACAAAGGAACGCATTTTAGAAACGGCGCTTGAAATGTTTGCGCAAAGCGGATATTTGGGAACATCTATGAGCGACATTGCAGAAAAGCTCGGAATTACAAAAGGCGCTTTGTACAAGCACTACACAAGCAAGCAGGAGATTTTAGACAGCATTGTTGAGCGAATGAGCCGCTCTGACTTTGAGCGCGCCGAAAAATACGAAATGCCCGAAACAGAGCCTGACGGGCTTTCAAAAGAATATGTTGACGCGCCTATAGAAAACATTCGCGAATACAGCCTTTCGCAGTTTGATTATTGGACGAAAGAGCCGTTTTCGTCGAATTTTCGCAAAATGCTGACGTTGGAGCAATACCGCGACCCTAAGCTTTCAAAGCTGTATCACGATTATATTGCGACGGGGCCCGCCGAATATATGGCGGCGATTTTCAGAAAACTGACGGATTCGGACGAAGCGGCAACACAGCTTGCGCTTGAATTTTACGGACCGATGTTTCTTCTTTACAGCGTTTATGACGGAACGAGCGATAAAGAAGGCGTCGCGCCGATTTTAGGTGCATATATCGACCGCTTTATATCCGAAAGAAATCTCGGCGGCAAGAAAATTTAAACGCCTTTTTCGGCGCGGTTTAAAAGGATAGACAAACTATGAAAAAAATAAAAAAGCACACGGGGCTTATTGCGGCATTATGCGTTTTTTTGGCGCTGACAATCACTGTTGCCGGCGCGGCGTGCATTTATTCGCGCTTCGGCGGCTTTGGGACGGGCGAATGCGCAGATACAACGGAGTTTTCAAAATACGCCGTCGATGTTTCAAAAATGTCAATACCCGAAGAAACGCAGATATTGGCGCTTGGCGAAGCGACCCACGGAAATAAAGAGTTTCAAAAGCTTAGGCTTGACGTGTTTAAAGTTGCGGTTGAAAAATACGGCGTGAGGGCGTTTGCTTTAGAGGGCGACTTCGGCGGATGCGAAAAAGTTAACCGTTATATAAACGGCGGCGACGGCACGGCGAAAGAAGCGCTTTCTGCAATCGGTTTTGCTATTTACAGAACGGATGAAATGGAAAGCCTTGTTGAATGGATGCGCGATTACAACAATACCGCAGAAAACGGCGAAAAACTTCGCTTTTACGGCTTTGATATGGAGCAATATGCGTATAACTATTGCTATTTTCTTGAAGCGTTAAAGAACGAAAACGCAGATGTTTCCGAGCTTGAAAAAATATGGGACAGCGAAAAGAATGCTTATAAAGATGCATACACGTCAGAACAGTGCGCCGAGGTCATTGAAGCCGCAAAAAAGCAGCTGTCACCTGAAAATGAAAAGGGGATTCATTTTGCAGATGTGCTGCTTCAAAATATTGAGCTTGGAAAGCATATGAAAGATGTCGGCGATATGAACGCCGTGCGCGACAGTATTATGGCTGAAAATGCTCTGTGGATTTTAAAGCAGGAACAGTCCCGCGGCAACAGCCGCATTATGATTTCGGGGCACAACAACCACATTATGAAGTGTGAAAACGGCGGCACGTCGGTGCTTGGCAGTCTGCTTTTTGAAAAGCTCGGCGGCGGTTATTATGCCGTCGGAACAGATTTTTATAAATCGGTCTGCAACTTGCCGAAAATGTATACGGGGAAACGGGTTGTTCACACCTTTTATTCATACGACCCGCTTGCAAAAGCCTCAAAGAAATGCGGTTTTGAAGAAAGCTTTCTTGATTTTTCAAAAGTCCCCGAAAGCTCTTCGCTTAATAAGTACATAGTAAACAATATTAATATGGGCTCTTTGGGCGAATCTTACAGCATTCTTATGAGCTTTTTGCCGCGAAGCTATCGCGTTGTACGCATGCCGCAAAAAACATATGACGCTATGATTTTTGTCGGAAATGCCACGCCGATTGAAATTAATAAGCAGTCGGCGCAATGAGGAGAAGAAAAATGGATGAAGTGCGTGCGAGAGTTGTCTCGCAGGAAAAAGGCATTTATAAAATCAGCGACGGAACAAATGAAAAAACGGCGACAGTCTCGGGCAAATACCGTTATGAAACAATAACGCTTTCAGACTACCCTGCGGTCGGCGATTATGTTGTTGCGCAATGGCCCAAAGACGAAAGCGGCGCGGTGATAACAGCGCTGTTCCCGAGAAAAAGCTGTTTTATAAGAAAAGCGGCGGGCAAAGAAAAACGCGAACAGGTTGTTGCCGCAAACATCGACACCGTTTTTATTTGTATGTCGCTTGACCGTAATTTTAATATCAGACGGTTGGAGCGCTACCTCTCAATTGCATATGAAAGCGGCGCTGAGCCGGTGGTGGTTTTAACAAAATCGGCGCTCTGCCCTAATGTCGGTGAAAAAACAGCCGAAGCTAAAAAAGCTGCTCCGAATACAGATGTGCTTGCCGTTTCATCGCTTGAGGGCGACTGTGAAGCGGTCTTAAAGTATATTGTACCCGGCAAAACAGTGGCTTTTATCGGCTCGTCGGGAGTTGGCAAATCAACCCTTATTAACACGCTTTCGGGCAGCGACAGCATTGCCACCGGCGCTTTGGGAAAGAATAGCAAGGGACGGCACACAACAACTCACAGGGAGCTTATTACGCTTTCAAACGGTGCTTTTGTTATCGACACACCCGGTATGCGCGAGCTTGGTATGTGGGACAGCGGCGACGGCATTGACAGCGCATTTTCGGATATTGAAAAGCTTTCGCAGATGTGCCGCTATTCAAACTGCACCCATAGAAGCGAGCCGGGTTGTGCCGTCAGAAAGGCTTTGGAGGACGGCACTCTTGATATTGCCCGCTTAGACGCCTACCGCAAGCTTATAGCCGAAAATTCTTATGCCGCCGATAGCAGTAAATATATGGAAGCGAAAAAAGCTAAGTTTAAAGAGATTTCCAAAATCAATAAATCGGCAAGAAAAAACAAATAATGATGAAAAAACAGACGGCAACGCGTCAAAAACGGTGCCGTCTGTAATTTTTGTGTTATTTAATTGTTACTTCCTTATGCGAAGCGGAGGAGTCGTATATTGCCTGCATAATTTTTGAAGTTTTAATGGCGTGAACAATGTCGTTTCTGTTGCGTTTGCCCTGCCTTACACATTCGGCAAAGTCAAGCACTTCGTCGCGGTGAATACCGTTGAAGTTAAAGTTGTATTCGGTGCGCGTGAGCATATCTTCTTTTGTCGAATAGAAAACAAAGCCCTCGCCGTATTCAAGCCTTATGCCGCCTTTTGTGCCCATAAAGTCGATATATGTTTCGTCTTCAAAAATATTCTGCGCCCATGCGCCCGTAAAGCTTAAAACGGCGCCTTCTTTCATTCTTACAAGACCCGTTACCGAGTCGTCCACGTCATAAACGCCGTTTTCAATGTCGGAGCTGTCTTTTGCCCACATATTTTTGTAAACATAGTTTTTCATATCAACGCCGAGCTTTGAAAAGGCTTCGCCGCTTGCGGTTGCGGGGGTCGGCTCGTTAAGGCAATACATAATAAGGTCTATGTAATGAACGCCCCAGTCAATAAGCGAGCCGCCGCCGGATGACGCGAATGTTGTAAAATCGCCGCCGAGACCCGGGATTGAACGGTGCGCACGAAAGCTTGCATAAACGTGATAAACCTCGCCCAATTCGCCGTCTGCTATCATCTTTTTAATATGGTTTACCGATTTTGAATAGCGGTTGCACACGCCGATTGAAAGAATGCGTCCTGTGTCATATGACACTTTAAGCATTTCTTCGGCCTCCGAAAGGATTCTTGCGGCGGGCTTTTCGCAAAGAACGTCTTTGCCGTGCTTCATAAAGTCGATTGAAATTACAGAATGCATATCGTTGTGCGTGCAAACGGAAACCGCATCAAGCTCGGGGTCGTCAAGAATTTCGTGATAGTCGTAAACCGCCTTGCCGCAGCCGTATTTTTCAACGCATTTGTCGGCGCGCTCGGGGATAATATCGCAAAAATATTTAATGTTTGCGACGGGGCTTTCAAGATATGCGGGAATGTGCGCCGAGTTTGCAATAGAACCGCAGCCGATAACAGCTACATTGATTTTTTCTTTCATAAAAAGCTCTCCTTATTTTACGTCGCTGAAAAATTCATTTATATATGCGTCAATGTCCGCTCTCGTGCCCTTAAAAGGCCCGGGAGTTTCCATTTTTAAAGAAACCGTTGCGGTGGCATAAAGCAGTGCGGTTTTGATGTCGCTTGTCAGTCTTTCGTTGATATATGCCGCAAAGGTTGTGTCACCTCGTCCTGTACGTCCGCTGAGATTTCTTGCACGAATCGGGCACGAGCAGAACTCCTTGCCGTCATAGGCGATAACCTCGGTGTTGTGAGTGATGACAACTTCCTTTGCTCCCCACGAATGGAGGAGCTTTGCCGCTTCATATCTATCCGTGAGGCCTGTAAGGATTTCAGCCTCGGCGGCGTCTGTCTTGAGATACTCAATGTAAGGAAGAACCTCTTTTTTTTCTTTCCAATCCTCAAAGAACATTGTGTGATCCTCAAGGTTAACGTGGCGCAGAAGGGCCTGAACGTCAACTGCAACCTTGCCTCTCTTGGAAGCCTCGATAATCATTTCGTTTGTGAAATCTCCGTAGAGCAGTCCTGCAAAATGATAGATATCAGCCTCAACGTCCTCGGGAATATCATCAATGGTGAACGGAGTTCCGACGCTGATGCACATACATTTTCTGCGTTCCTTGTCGGCGGTGAAATACTGATTGTCCATCGTGCATGAGGACTCGGACATAATGCAATAGATATCCTCTTTCGGGATTGTGAAATATGTAAGTCTCTCGCTGTCGGCCGGGTTGATCTTTGTCAAAGCGGCAACCTTATGGCCGAGGGCATATGCCGATGCCGAGGAATATATTACCGCTCCGCCGATTGCAAGAGTCTCATTTCCGAGGTAGTCTGTGTCATGATCCATTGTGATATGGCCGATAATAAGTGATTCGTAATGCTTCATTATTCTGCTCCTTTGTTTTTATCTTCATAGCTGAGTATTTCTTTTGCTATATATATCGGGCGTTCCTTGACCTGAAGATAGGTTCTTGCAAGGTATTCACCGATTATGCCGAGGAAAAGTGAATTCAGTCCGCCGAGGAAAAGCAAAATCGTTATAATCGCAACCGTGCTTGTGATCTCGCCGACTACAGCTCCGACAATCAGAGCGATTATGAGATAAAGAATCGAGATTCCCATAAGTCCCACGCCTGCATACGAAGCAGCCTTAAGCGGCAGCGTCGAATAGCCGACGATGCCCTCGATCGCATATCTGAACAGCTTCATGAACGGCCATTTGGACGTTCCTGCAGCTCTCTCCTGAACCTCATACGGAATATATTTTGTATTGTATCCCACAAAGGAAAAAATTCCCTTTGAAAAGCGGCTGTATTCCGACATTTCAAGGACGGAATCAAGCATCTGACGGCGCATAAGTCTGAAATCGCTCGCTCCCGGGTAAAGCTCCACCTCGGAAAGCTTGTTCATTATGCCGTAGAACTTATCCTTGAGGAAAGCAACGAATTTATCCTCCTTGCGTTCTCCCTGATAGGCAGCAACGCAGTCAATGTCCG
The DNA here is from genome assembly GCA_002440045.1 of Ruminococcaceae bacterium UBA6364. Classification (GTDB taxonomy): domain Bacteria; phylum Bacillota; class Clostridia; order Oscillospirales; family Acutalibacteraceae; genus DTU089. Next base: position 15,946 of record DJRI01000151.1, read on the forward strand.
AATTCTCGTCGAGAATCTTTTTCATTTCAAGCACAACCTCGGGACGCTGCTGCAAATCGGCGTCTATAACGCAGGTATAGTCGCCACTCGACTGCTTCAAGCCGGCATAGATTGCCGCCTCCTTGCCGAAATTGCGTGAAAAATTGACAACCTTAACGTTATTCGCCTTTTCATAGATCGCTCTTAATATCTGAGGGGTTTTGTCACGGCTTCCGTCGTTAACAAAGACCAGCTCATAGTCATCAACCTTGTCCCTGAAAACCCGCGTAACCTCGGAGTAGAACTCAATTACACTTTCTTCCTCATTAAAACAAGGAACAACAAGAGTTAATTTCAAATCATTCACCCAATTCTTTTAAAAATCTCTTTAATGCGTCCTGCCACGTCGGCAGTCTTTTGATACCGGCGTCGTCAAGACATTTTTTGCTCAGTCTTGAGTTATGCGGCCTTTCGGCTTTAACCGGATATTCGGTTGACGGAACGGGATTTACCCTCGCTTTTCTTCCGCCGAGTCTCATTATCTCCGACGCAAAATCTGCCCATGAGCAGTAATTTTCATTCGTTCCGTGATATATTCCATACTTATCCGTCACTACGAGGTCACAGATAAGTCTCGCAAGGTCGGGCGTATAGGTCGGCGAACCGATCTGGTCGCAGACAACGTTCAGCTCGTCCTTTTCGCTGCCCAGCCTGAGCATCGTTTTAACAAAATTATTACCGTTTATGCCGAAAACCCACGAGGTTCTGACAACGAAGAATTTCTTCAAATGCTTCATAACGGCCTTTTCGCCGTCAAGCTTCGTTCTGCCGTAGACATTCTTCGGGTCGGTCGGGTCGGTCGGCTCAAACGGGGTATCCCCTGCTCCGCCGTAAACATAATCCGTGCTGACATAGAGCATTTTTGCACCGAGCCTTTCGCAGGCGATTGCAATATTCTCTGTGCCGTCAACATTGACCCTGCGGCAGTTTTCTTCGTCGTCCTCCGCCCTGTCCACCGCCGTGTATGCGGCACAATGGATAACGGCATCGGGAGCATAGCCGCAAATATATCCGACCGTTTCTTCACGGTTCGTTATGTCAAAATCATCACGGTCAACGCCCTTGCACTCAATCGAGCGTGAGTTCAGCTCTTTAATAACGTCAAAGCCGAGCTGACCGTTATAGCCTGTTACAAGAATTTTCATATATTATCCTCAAAAATCAAAGCTTACATCGCTGTCCTTGAGAAGCGGAGCGGAAATATCCTTCTTTGAAAGGATAGGATCGTCTATGCCCCATTCAACGCCGATTTCCGGGTCGTTGAACTTAACGCTTCTGTCGTCCTCGGGACAATAAAACTCATCAACCTTGTACATAACCTCAACGTCGTCCGTCAGCGTCACAAAGCCGTGCAGGCAGCCCTTGGGGATAAAGAAAGATTTCTTATTTTCGCCCGAGAGAATAACCGAGGTCCACTTCATATATGTCGGCGAGCCTTTTCTGATGTCGACGGCAACGTCCATTATCTCGCCTCTAACGCACGTAAGCAGCTTGCTCTGAGCGGTAGGGTTGACCTGGCAATGCAAGCCTCTGAGCGTATCCTTCTCGGCGGAAAACGACCTGTTGTCCTGAACAAAATCAACATCTATGCCAACCTCGGCGAGCTTACGCTAGGAATATGACTCCATAAACCAGCCCCTGTTGTCGCCGAAAACGTCCGGCTCAATTACTATTGCACCCGTTACTTCTGTTTCGTATGCTTTCAAATTTGTCAGTCCTTTACATTTTTTCGTTTGAATACGGCGGCTCCTGCTCCGTACCCCAGCGAGGACGTTCACCCTGCTTGTCGGAATACATGATCTTACCCTCGGCAACTCTCATAAGATGCTGACCGTAGGGTGATTTGCCGTACTGCTGTGCGGATTCGATAAGAGTTTTCTTTGAAATCCAGCGCATGTTATATGCGATCTCCTCGGGCGCAGAAATCTGAATACCCTGGAGCTTTTCAATCGTTCTGATAAAATTCGCCGCTTCCATGAGATTATCGACTGTTCCCGTGTCGAGCCATGCGAAGCCTCTGCCCATGAGCTTAATATCGAGGTCGCCGTTATCAAGATAAATCTGGTTGATATCCGTTATCTCAAGCTCTCCACGGGCGGACGGCTTAAGGCTCTTGGCATACTCGACAACCCTGTTATCGTAGAAATAAAGTCCGGTAATTGCGTAGTTTGACTTAGGCTCTTTCGGCTTTTCGACAATCTTCTTCGGCTTGCCCTTTCTGTCGAATTCAACAACACCGAAAGCCTCGGGATTATCAACATAGTAGCCGAAAACGGTAGCCCTGTCCTTATTGAGGGCGGCCTGTCTGAGCATATGGCCGAAACCGCTGCCGTAGAAAATGTTATCGCCAAGAACCATTGCAACGCTGTCCTTGCCGATGAACTTTTCACCGATTATAAACGCCTGAGCGAGGCCCTCGGGTCTCTCCTGAACGGCATAGGAAAGCTTCAATCCGAACTGATGACCCGTTCCGAGAAGTCTTTCAAACTTCGGCGTGTCGTCCGGCGTTGAAATGATGAGAATTTCTCTGATGCCGGCAAGCATGAGCGTCGAAAGCGGATAATAAATCATCGGCTTGTCATAAACCGGTAAAAGCTGCTTACTGGTAACCATTGTCAAGGGATAAAGGCGAGTTCCCGAACCGCCTGCAAGTATGATTCCTTTCATTACTTTTAACCTCCGTAATTATGTATCGGTTATTCGTGTTTTTCAAATAGACTGCCCGAATGACAGTCGATTCCGACTATCAACGGAAATTTATCAAGTACAATTCGCTTGACCGATTCACAGCCAAGGTCGAAAAATGCAATTTCTTTACATTCTTTAACGCATTTTGCGGCGAGCGCACCGGCACCGCCGACGGCGCAAAGGTAAACTGCGTTATTCCTTACGATTGCGTCGCAAACGCCCTTGTCTCTGCCGCCCTTTCCTATCATCGCCGCCAAGCCCTTATCGAGAAGCAGCGGAGCAAAAGGATCCATTCTTCCCGAGGTTGTAGGGCCGCATGAGCCTATCGGAAGGCCATGCGGTGCAGGCGTCGGTCCTGCGTAGTAGATACATGCTCCGTCGAGGTCAAACGGCAGCTCGCCGCCCTCCTCAATGAGCTTGACTATTCTTTTATGCGCCGCATCTCTTGAGGTGTAAACAACTCCCGAGAGGATAACCCTATCCCCTGCGTGAAGCTCCTTTGCCCTCTCCTTAAGCTCGGATGCGTCCAAAATATATTCTGCCATTAACTCAACTCCCGAATAAGCTGTTGAAGTAATTCCTCCGCCTTCTGCGGATCGTCCTTCACCTTGTCAAGCTTCTTTGCCGCTTTTTTTATCTGCGACTGTGCGCTCTTTTTGAGCTTCGCCGCCGCAGCCTCGGCCGATTCAACCAGTTTGTCGCAGCGGTCTATTGTTTCCTGCGCCGCCTTTTTATCGGCGGAATCCTCAACCTGTTTTTTGAGCATTTCATATTTTGCTCTCATTTTCTTGGCATTTTCCTCGGCCTCGGAACATCTTGCGTCAAGCTCTTCCGCTTTTTTCTCGGCCTTTTCCGCCCTTTCCGAAAGCTCCCTGTTTTCCTCGGAAAGAGTTTTCACAAGCCTGTCCTTGTCCGAAATTATATTTTTATATTCCTGCTGAGTTTTTTTCAGCTGCTGAATATAGTTTATTACCGACTGACGGTCAAATCCGCCGAAGGGAGTTTTTTTTCAAAGAACTTCTTCTTTCATGTTGCAATCATTCCTTTTCGCATTGTGATTTAACCGATATACATTATCTCCGTCACGCCGTCGCCGCACTTAACGGCTCCGTTCTTCAGCGAATAGCAGTACATTTCACCGCTTCCGCTCTTATAATTCTTGATATACGCAAAAGCGTCGTCGCTGTAAACAAAATTATTGAGATTAAGGTCGCTGTCAACAACGGCATAGCCTGTTCCGTCATAAATTCCTGCCGTGACAAGCTCCTCGGAGTTGCTCTGCCTTGTCAGAACTATCGTGAATGACTTGTTGACGGCAAAATAAGAATAAACATTCTTACAAACCTCAACCTTGCCGCCCTTGGGCTGGAATTTGTAAAGGGTTCTCGCTCCCGCAGAGTCGAGTTTTTCGTAAAAAAGCGTATCCTCAGCCGCCGAGCAGTCGGACACATTCGAATCAATAAGCCGTCTGCTGCTCAGCTCGGCATTCTCGGCACTGCTGTAATAAAGCTCGCCGTCCGCAAGTCCGTATATCGTACCCGAATCGGCCAAAATGAATTGAGTTTTATCCAAATCATATCCTTTAAGCTCATATTCAACCACGTTTGAGCCGTCATACCATGAGCAGAAGCTGCTGTCGCTGACCTCATACGAGCTTTGAACCGCATTGCGCACATAATCCATCGTTTTTTGCACGCTTGACTTCTTCGCCGTTTCAACAAGCGAATCCATACTGATTATATTGCCTACGCCGATAACCGATTTTCTGTAAACCAGTCTCGGATCTCCCGACTTGGCGAATTCGATTATATTATCGAACGTTATGCCCGATGCCAGTCTGTGCGAAGTGCCGTTACTGTACGCAAAGCATGTGTACTCGTCACCGACGGCAAGACCCAAATCAATCTTGTCCAGCTCCTCACGAAGCTGATCCCGGAGCATTTTCAGCTCATATTGATTGAGTGCGGCATTGTATTTTGCCGTGTCGAGGACTTTTCTTTTGAAGATAAAGCCCTTTTCAACCATGTAATCGCTTTCAACCGGTCTTTGAATCTTTTTATCGCTTTCATAATAATTGTCTGAAATAAAATCCTGCCAGTTGACATTTGATTTGTTCTTTGTGAAATAATATAAATTGCCGCCGTAAACAAAATCGTTGAGATAAACCTCACTCACGTCGGCGCAAATTTCCGCAGCTTTTTCGTCACCCTTTACGGCATACACATTTACGTTTGTGCTGTTGCCCGTCGCCTGCGTGTAGAATATTTCGTAATCATTGCTGTCGCCGGCATACTTAACATGGCTTATGCCGCTGGCAACAATCTCGCTGTTTTCGCCAAACTTGGCTCTGTGCAGTGAATAAACATTGCTGCTTCGGCGTGTGAAATAAACTATATTTCCTACCGACGGTGGGAAATACTCCTCGACCGATTCGGCAACCGTTTCGGCTCTTTGCAGCTCGGCGCGGTACATATAGCAGCTTGTGATGTTCGATTTTGTTATTCCGTAGCAGGCAAAGAGTCCGTCCTTGGTCGTTTTCCAGCCGTCGTCAATACCTTTTTCAATGAATTTACCTTGCTTTTTCAGGGATTTTTTGCTGCCGACCTCAATCATTCTGAGGTCATATTTACCCGTTGCGGACGCTGTGTTCCTGCTGAACCAGATATACATTCCGTCCGTCGAAACGGAGATTTCCCTTGCCTCGCCGATATTGTAATCCGTTCCGTCTGCGAGTTTAACAATTGTGTTTTTGTCCGCCGTTTTGTATACCATTCTGACGGGAGAGTCATTGACATCCGACCGCTTTATTCCGAAATATGCTCCTGTTATTCCGCCGACAACAACAACTATCAGCGCAAGACAGGCGATGAATGTCTTTATTCTGAAATCCGATTTGACGGATATTTTTTTCTTTTTTATGTTTGATTTTTTGTCCGATCCTCTGTTTTCGGATCTTTTTTGATCAAAGTTAACATCTATTTCTTCGGGCTCCTCAATATCGTCAAGAGGCTGAATATCGCCCGAAAAACTCATTGCTTCATAAATTGGCAAAAGCTCAGACTGCTGAACTGCCTGAGCGTCATCATCATATTCTTCATTTGAAAGTCTTATTTTGTCGCTTTCTTTCATCATTTTCTCCTATTCCCGCTCCGCCCGAAAACGGGCGGAACAGGGATAATAATTCAAAAACAATTATTTCATTGAAATTGCTTTCTTAGCCTTTTCAACAATGTTTGATGCGCAAAGTCCGTAGATCTTGAGCATCTCAACTGCCGGACCCGAGCCGCCGAATTTATCTTCAACGCCGACTCTTACAACCGGAACGGGCTTGCCCTCGCAAACAACCTCAGTAACTGCCGAACCGAGACCGCCGATGATGCTGTGCTCCTCTGCGGTAACGATAGCACCTGTCTCCTCAGCCGCCTTGAGAATGATATCCTTGTCGATCGGCTTGATTGTGTGGATATTGATAACTCTTGCGGAGATGCCCTCTTCCTTGAGCATATCCTTTGCGATCATAGCCTCATTTACCATAAGACCTGTTGCAACGATCGT
>DJRI01000151.1:22275-22430 GCA_002440045.1 Ruminococcaceae bacterium UBA6364
ACTTGTATGTGTCGGGATCGTTGAAGCGCGGAACTGCGAGTCTGCCGAAGCGGAGATAAACCGGTCCTTCATACTCGGCAGCGGCGAAAACTGCCGCACGTGCCTCAACATCGTCAGCCGGGTTAATGATTGTCATACCCGGAATTGTTCTCATA
>DJRI01000169.1:0-253 GCA_002440045.1 Ruminococcaceae bacterium UBA6364
TTTACAGAGTTGACAAAAGCCATTCAAAATCATCGGGCGGCACAGGGCTTGGGCTTTCAATTGTAAAACACGCAGTCCTTTACCACGGCGGAAAAGTAACGGTCGAAAGCGAACCCCAAAAAGGCTCGTGCTTTAAAGTCTTTTTGCCGTTAAAATAATTTAAGACAGGATTCTGCTATCTCTGTCTTATCAGATACAGAATGTAAAAACGCAGCAGAGGTATTACGCCCTGCTGCATTTTAAATTTTAAGAA
>DJRI01000169.1:333-6166 GCA_002440045.1 Ruminococcaceae bacterium UBA6364
TTTCTATAAAAATTATCTTGCGCACTGCCGACAATTTCTATAAAAATTATCTTGCGTACTGCCGACGATTTTTATGAAAATTATCTTGCGTACTGCCGATTGTTATGCTATACTTTATCTTGCGCAATGCGAAAGAAGGTCTTAAAACAATGATAATCAAGCGAAAAATATATAATAACCTTTGTATGTGGAAAGAAACAGCCAACGGCTCTAAAGCGCTTTTGATAGAGGGCGCAAGGCGAATAGGAAAATCTACCGTTGCCGAAGAATTTGCTAAAAACGAATACAAATCCTATATTTTAATCGACTTCAACAAGGCGTCTAAAAAAGTAAAAGGCTTGTTTGATGATTTAAACGATTTGGATATCTTTTTTCAGGATTTGTCACTTGAATATAATACAAGGCTGTACAAAAGAGAGAGCCTGATTATTTTTGACGAAATACAAAAGTTTCCGAAGGCGAGAGAAGCAATAAAGTATCTCGTTGCCGACGGCAGATATGATTTTCTTGAAACGGGTTCTTTAATTTCAATCAGAGAAAATGTTGAAAATATAACCATTCCGTCCGAGGAACGAAAAATTAAAATGTATCCGCTTGATTTTGAAGAGTTTGTTTCGTTTATGGAAGAAGATTTGCTTCTTGATTATATTTCGGACTGCTATAAAAAGAGAGAACCTCTTGAAAGAAAATTTCACGAAAGGGCTATGCGATTATTCAAAGAATATATTCTTGTCGGCGGTATGCCGCAGGCTGTTCTCGCTTATAAAAACAACAGCCGTGATTTTGTGGCGGCAGATATTGAAAAAAGAGATATTCTTGAATTATATCGCGACGATATAAAAAAATCCGCAAGAAGATACAATTCAAAGGTTTCGGCAGTCTTTGAAAACATTCCCGCATATTTATCGACCCACGAGAAAAAAATTGTTCTCAAAGAAATTGATGCAAACGGTGCGTTTGATAAATATGACGAGCCTTTATTTTGGCTTAACGATTCAATGATTTGCAATTTGTGCTATAAATGCAATGACCCTAATGTCGGCTTTGCTCTTAATAAAAATGAGTCCGCTGTTAAGTGCTATCTTGGGGATACAGGTTTGCTTGTAAGCCTTGCGTTCAGTGAAAACGAGCTTGCGGAAAACAATCTTTACAAACAAATTATGGACGGCAAGCTTTCGGTAAATCAAGGTATGATTTATGAAAACGCTATTGCTCAGATGATAACCGCAAAAGGAAAGGCATTGTATTTTTACACAAAATATAACGAAACAAAACACCGAAATGATATTGAGATTGATTTTATGCTTTCAAACGAAAGCAAGACAAAGTTCAAAGTCATTCCTATTGAAGTTAAATCCGGCAAGAATTATTCGGCGGCTTCAATTAACAGCTTCAATGAAATTTATAAAGAGCGCATAAGCGAATCATTTATAATCCATCCGAAACCGCTTTCTGTTTCGGACGGCATAATAAAAATACCGCCGTATATGTTTTTCGCTGCATTTTAAATTTTAAGAAAACCTAATCTTTAAAATCGGCAAAAAACTCTGAATTTTGACGTTTTCTCTGCGCACTGCCGACAATTTCTATAAAAATTATCTTGCGTACTGCCGACGATTTTTGTAAAAAGTATCTTGCGCACTGCTGACAATTTTCACGAAAATTATCTTGCGCACTGCAAAATTTAACAGACAAAAAGCTGTAATCCGCAAGCTAATGCGAATTACAGCTTTAATTATTTGTGCGTCTACGTTATGCGTTTTTGGGAATCCTGCCGATGTGTTCGCCCAAGGTGGTTGTAATGCCGTCCGAATAATACTTCATTGTTCTTGTTCCGTCGTTAAACACAATAAACATTCTAACGCTTATTTCGGTGTTTAACATACTGTCCTCAAGACCCGCAAGCACTGCTCTGAATTTATAGTTACCGTCTGAATCAACGTATACAAAGCGGTCTTCAAATTCAAGTGTTTTGCCGTTAATCGTGACCGAAACGCCTACGTTCATAAGGTTTTCGGAGCGGCCGTTCTCGTTGAATTTAACATCGAAATCAGCTTTTTTAAATTCGCCCGTGAAGCCAAGGTCGTATTTTGCGGTGTTTTGTCTGTTGCGTCTGACTTTAACGTCGCCGTCGGTGACTTTTCCAAGGTCCGTTGTGGTAATCAAAACGTTACTGAACCACGCCGTGTCGTTATATGGGGTATCGTCTATGCCGATGCTGTCGGCGGGAAGGTCAATAATTCTGCCGTTTAATTTAAGCTTTGTTACGTCTTTATCAAAGCGATAGCCTTCATTGTAACCATCTTCGGTAAGCTTGATATAAATATGGTAATCATATGTTACACCGTCTTTAAACCCCGTCATAAGCGTTCCGAAGCTGCCTTCGGTGCCGTCATAGCGGCTGTTCCAATAATCAGACGAGGTGTAGCCTGTGCCGTCGGAGCCGTCCCAGCCCTCGTGTTCGATGTAATACGGCGCGTTTTCGGGAACCGTTCCGGTGAAAACAGGTGTGTCGCCCGATTTAAAGCTTAACGTTGCATTGCTTATTTCTATAACATCAATAATGGTTGTGTAGTGTAGCGTTGCAGTATCAAACACTGTGTTGCGATTACCTATTTCTATTTTTTCAAAATCATCTTTTGAAGAAGCATAGTATATGTCTGTTGCAAGATAAAGAGATTGCAACGCACTTTCGCCGACATATTTTAAGCTCTTCGGAAGGGATATAGCAGTAAATTGGTTAATATTGGTATAAGTGAACACGTTATCGGCAAGCCCTTTAATGCCTTCTGCTATTGTAAGAGTTGTTGAAGCAAGAGAATCCGTGTACATTTGAAGGAGCCAGCCGTTATTGATGAGAACATTGCCGTAGCCGGTCCAATTATTTCGGTCATCATAATATTTTGTATTGTAAAAAGCGCTGACACCTATGTGAGTTATGCCGTCCGGGAGCGCTATGCCGTCAAGTACAGAGCAGTATTCAAACGCATTGTCGCCCACATCGAGAAGTGTGCTCGGGAAGTTAATACTTTCAAGAGCTTTGTTCGACCAAAATGCAGAATTGCCTATTTTTTCGAGCCCCTCGGGAAGAATTACGTTCTTGACCGAAGACTGATAAAACGCGCAATCATAAATGACCTTTACGGTCTCCGGTACTGTAAAGCTTTCGTCGGTTTTTCCCTTCGGGTAATAAATAAGCTCGGTTTTTTCTTTATTGTAGAGTATGCCGTCAAGAGAAGAATAGTAATTATTATTATCGGCAACCGTAACCGAAATGATGTTTTCGGAGCTTAAAAAACTCTGTTCGCCTACATATTGAAGCGATGCGGGGAGCGAGATTGTTTTGATGACGCTGTCAAAGTTGAAAAATCCGTCGGCAAGACCTTTTGTGCCTTCCTTTATTGTGATGTTTTCAACACCGTATTTTAAATCCACCGCCCAGCCGTCAAGGTATTTAACGCCGTTTGAATATGACATTGATTTTAAAAGAGCGGTGTTTCTAAAAGCGTCGTTTCCTACCTTCGTTATTTTATCGGATATCGAAACGTTTTTTAGATTTGTGCAGTATGAAAAAGCTACGCTTTCAATTACTTCCACAGATTTCGGGATTTCAATACTTTCGAGAGCGCTTGAAGACGAAAATGCGGAATAGGGAATTTCTTTAATTGTTATGCCGTCCTCAAAAACAACCGAAGTAAGTGAATTGCATTTTGAAAAAACAAGACTTCCGAGCTTTGTAACAGAAGCGGGTATTTTAATGCTTTCTACAGAAGATTTGATAAATGCTGCGTAGCCTATTTCGTTCAATTCATCGGGAAGAGTAACGGTTTTTAAGCCTGCGCTTTGGAAGGCGTAGCTGTCTATTATTTTTACGGTAGACGGAACATCAAAAGCTGTGCACTCTTTTTTCGGTGCATAGAGTATAAGCGTTGTCATATCCTTATTATAAATGACATCGTCAACCGATTTGAAATATTGATTTTCTTCGTCTACGGTAAGCGTTTTAAGCGAAAAGCAGCCTTCAAAAACATAGGCATACATTTTTTCTACGCTTGCGGGAATATGCAGTGATGTAAGTGCTTTACAATCGCTGAAAGTGAACATTCCTATTTCCGTAATGCCGTCGGGGATATTGACTGAAGTGAGCTTTGTACAACGGCTGAACGCGCCGTCGCCGAGTTCTGTAACGGTTTCGGGCAGAACAATCGACTCAATCGCAGTGCCCGAGAATGCATAAGAACCCACAGACGTAAGGCTTTCGGGAATATTTACAGTTGTAAGGGAAGAGCATCCGCTGAAAACCGAATTTTCTAATTTTGTCAATGACGAGGGAAGCGTAACTTTTATAAGCTTGTCGGCATATGAAAATGCATTTTGAGAAATCTCGGTAACGCTCTCGGGTATTGTGACCTCTGTAAGTCCTGTGGAATTAAAAGAATAAGCGCCGATTTTTTTAAGCGTTGAAGGGAGACTTACACTTGCGGCGTTTTTGCAATAATAAAATGCATAGTCACCGATTGAAGTGATGCCTTCGCCTACAATTATTGATTTAATGCTGTTTGCAACGCCAAGCTCGTTCCACGGTATTTCGCCGCTGTAGGAATATGATGCCATATCGCCCGAGCCTTTAAGAGTGAGAACGCCCTCTTCGTCCAGTTCCCATGCTATGTTGTCGCCCCAGTCGCCGCAGGTGCCCGAATATGTCGCGGCAAACGCGGTTAAGGGAACAACGCTGAAAAGCATAAGAATGCAAAGAGCGACGGTCAATAATCTGAAAGAGCGCTTTTTGTTTTTCATAATTAACCTCTCCGTTTTATAATTGCATATATGAATATACTTATTTAAGTATATTTTACATTTTAATAAAACGTATTACAATAGTCGTTTCCGATTTGGACAGTGCCAATTCGGAAATTCTGTGCACTTTTTCCGAATTGTTTTCAGTTTGCTTTTTTGGGAATCGCCTTTTCTGTGCTTGACAATTTCGGTTTATGTTTGTATAATATATCAGTAAAAAATTCAGAGTTTACTATTTTTCATTTGCAAAAATACAGGAGGACTTTCTATGGAAACCGTATTGACTCATGAAGGCTATCAGGATTTGTTAAAAAAGCTTGAGCATCTTAAATCCGTCGGCAGAAAGGAAGCTGCCGAAAAGCTTAAAGTTGCGCGTTCTTTCGGCGACCTTTCCGAAAACAGCGAATATGACGAGGCAAAGTCAGACCAGGCAAAGCTTGAAGCCGAAATTAACGAGATTGAAGCAATAATTGCAAATGCCAAAATTATGGAGGACGACAGCAGCACAGAGGTTGTTCACCTCGGCTCAATCGTTACAATAAAAGAAGCAACCCGCGGCGCTTCGGAGCTTAAATTCAAAATCACCGGTTTTGCGCAGGCAAACCCGGACGAGGGCAGCATTTCGGACGAATCGCCCGTCGGCAAAGCGCTTTTGGGTCACAAGCTCGGCGACAAAGTTACCGTTGAAGCTCCCCGCGGCACAACGGTTTACAAAATAACCGAAATCGACGTGGAGCAGAAATAAAACAAATTAAAAAGTCTGTTTGCCTTTTGACAAGCAGACTTTTTCACTTCTTATTTTATTCGACTGTTTCGAAATCAGTTTTCGCTGTGCTGCTCGGAATGCTCTGCGAGAACGTCTTCTCTGAAAAGAAAAGAAATACACCATATACCGGCAAGTGCGACAAGAACATAAATTATTCTTGAAACCGTTGCCGCCTGACCGCCGAAAATCCACGCCACAATGTCAAATTTAAAAAGACCTATCGCGCCCCAGTTAAGAGCACCTATAGTAACGAGTATCAGCGCTATTTTA
>DJRI01000169.1:6173-6885 GCA_002440045.1 Ruminococcaceae bacterium UBA6364
AGCGTATCCCACATTAAAATCAGCTCCTTTCGGGGGAAGAATAAATCCCTGCGAATATTATTCGCTGTTTTTTTGTGCATATTCTTATTTCCCCGAGTGCCGAATGCGAAATATGTTTTAATTTAATTTGTTTTGTGGTATAATATTCCCAACTGTAAAATTTGCGTTTCGCAAATTTTCCGTGCTTGCGCACGGCTTGCAGCAAAGCTGCAAGGTTGAGAACATTGTATCATACAATCCTTTTGCCTTACGGCAAAAGACGGCGTACCGCCGCGCCGGTTGGCACCGGCGGATTTATGGTAAACTGAAGAAAATATTAAAAAATATATTAAAAATTTAAAGGAGGGTTTGTATGCTTAACATAATTCGCGGCAGAGCGGGAAGCGGCAAGACCGAATTTTTGTTTAATCTTATTGAAGCCCGCCTTAATTGCGGCGACGAAAAACCGCTTTTTTTAGTGCCCGAGCAGTTTTCGTTTGTGACCGAGCGCGAGCTTTTGGTGCGTTTCGGCGCAAAACGTGCAAAAAATGTTGAAGTAACAAGCTTTTCAAGGCTTGCAAGAACAGAGCTTCAAAAAATTCCCTCAAACAAAAAAACGCCTGCCGATGACGGTATAAGAGCCGTTCTTATGAAAAAAGCGCTCACGGCGGCAGAGGGTAGGCTGAATATTTTCGGCAATTTTAAAAACACGCCGTCTTCTTTAAAAAGTCTT
>DJRI01000169.1:6915-7104 GCA_002440045.1 Ruminococcaceae bacterium UBA6364
ACAAAGAGCTTGATTTGTGCCTTTCGGGCAGAGATGGCGTAGAGGAGTTTGTAAAAAACGCTCCCGACGGACTTTTAAAAGAAAAGCTTTCCGAGCTTTTGACAATAAACACGCTTTATGAAGCGATTTTTGCCCAAAGCAATTTTGACGACACAAACGCTCTTAAATATTTTAACGAAATTTCGCGTG
>DJRI01000169.1:7117-15955 GCA_002440045.1 Ruminococcaceae bacterium UBA6364
AGGTTTTTTAAGGGCAGAACGGTTTTTGTCGATTCGTTCCGCTCCTTTTCAAAGCCCGAGCTTGACTGCATTGCAATCGCTTCGGCTTGCGCAAAAGATATTTACGTCACTCTTTGCACCGAAAACGAGCCTGCTGCCGACGGTCCTTTTTCGTTTATGACCGACTTTGAAAACAGAATTGCTGCGGCTTCAAAAGAGCTCGGCGCAGCTGTCGGCCGTCCTCTTTTGATTGAGGGCGACAGGTACTCGGGCGACATTTCTTATATTGAAAAAAACATATATACAAATACAGAAAAAAGCACCTCTTCGCGCGACTCTGCGGTTAAAATACTCGAATGCGGCGACAAAACTTCAGAGTGCCGCGCAGTCGCTTCGGAAATTAAAAAGCTTTTAAGAAGCGGAAAGTACCGTTGCCGCGATATTGTTATTATCGAAAGAACGGCGGGAAGCTACAAAAGAGAGCTTATAAACACGCTTCTTGAATACGGCATACCTGTGTTTAACGACAGCAAAAGGCCGCTTTCGTCAGAGCTTTTGTTTGTATTTTCAAAAGCGGTGCTCGACTGCCTGACCGACTCGTTTTCACAGGAAAACATAATGCGCTATATAAAATCCGCACTTTCGCCGCTTTCGTTCGGTGAAAGCGCCGCGCTTGAAAAATATGCGCTTGTTTGGGATATAGGAAAAAACGGCTGGATTTCCGATTTTAAAATGGACCCGCGCGGCTTCGGCAACGCACCAACGGAAAAATCGCAAAAAGAGCTTCAAGAGCTTAACGGTTACAGAAAACGCGCGATAATTCCGCTTTTAAATCTTAAAAACGCATGTGAAAATACAAACGGCGACTCTATAAGCCGCGAGTTCTTTAACTTCCTTTCAAAGCTTAATGTGCCAGAGCGCCTTTTTGATTTGAGCTTAAGCCTTGAAAACGAGGGACTTGTGCAGGAGGCGGCGCGCCTTAAAGAATCTCTTGAACAGCTTATCGGTATACTCGACGACCTTTCAAAGCTTTGCGGAAATGAAAATATCGGCTTAAAGCAGTGGTATGAGTATTTTGACACGCTCGTTTCCTGTCGTGAAACAGGTGAAATTCCGCAGGGAATTGACGAAGTTACGGTCGGCAGTGCCGACAGAATAAGAACAAGCGGTATAAAAGCGGCATTTCTTGTCGGCGTCAACCGCGATGAATTTCCGCTTGTAAGCGTACAAAACGGACTTTTGACCGAGCGCGACAGATGCGTGCTTTATGAAAACGGCATACTTTTAAAACCGCCGTTTGAATATGCGGCAAAAGAGGAGCGTTTTATTGTTTACTGCGCGCTTACTGCGGGAAGCGAAAAGTTATTTTTGTCATACAAAACGCAGTCCGAAAGCGGCGAAACAGACGCGTCGCCCCTTGTTGCCGAAATAAAAGAGCTTTTGCCGGGCGTTGAATGCGTAGCTTTTGAAAAGCTTTCGCCCGAAGAGCGCATTGAAAGCGAAGCTTCGGCTTTCAGAGAGCTTGCCGCGCTTTATCCCGTTAATTCGTGCGAGCGCGAAACGCTTCTTAAGTATTTTTCTTTAAAGCCCGAATACAGGGGAAAGCTTCTTTCTGTTAACAGGCTCGTTTCACACGCGCCTTATAAGATTGAAAATACAGAGCTTTCAACAAGTCTTTTTAAAAAGGATATACGCATTTCGGCAAGTAAGGTTGAAGAATATTACAAATGCCCGTTCAAATATTTCTGCCGTTACGGTTTGGATTTAAAACCGCTTGAAGCGGCGGAGTTTGACCCGCGCCAAAGCGGAACGCTTGTGCATTTGCTTCTTGAAAACGTTTTAAAAACCTACGGTTCAGAGGGGCTTAAATCAGCCTCCGATAAAGAGCTTCGCGAATTTTCATCAAAAATTCTGCAAAAGTATATCGAAGAAAAGCTCGGCGGCAAAGCCGACAAATCAAAGCGCTTTATGTTCCTTTACGAACGGCTTATAGACACCGTTTCGGCAATACTCGACAGACTTAAAAACGAGTTTTCTGCTTCTGCGTTCAAGCCCGTTGATTTTGAGCTTGGCATCGGGAGCGACATTCCGTCATATAAGCTCTCGCTTGAAAACGGCACAGCCGAAATTATCGGCTCTGTAGACCGCGTTGACCTTATGGAAAAAGACGGGCTTAAATACGCCCGCGTAATAGACTATAAAACGGGCAAAAAAAAGTTTGAATTGGCTCAGCTTTTCGGCGGGCTTAATATTCAGATGATGCTTTATTTAAGCGCAATTTTAAAAACGGGTACAGAGCGTTACGGAAGCGTTATTCCCGCGGGCGTGCTTTATTTGCCGTCGCGAATAGGGATAGACTCATATCTTTCAAGGCGTTCGCCGAGCAGTGAAGCCGTTGCCGCTCAAAAAAGAAATTCGGGCAAGCTTTCGGGAATGATTCTTGAAAGTCCCGTTGTTCTTAACGGAATGGGCGCCGAAGAAAATCCCGACTATTTGCCCGCAAAATATAAAAAAGACGGCGCCATAAGCGGCAGCTGCTATTCGCTTTCGCAGTTTAAAACGCTTGAAGGTGTAATTGAGCGCGAAATCAAAGCTATGGGCGATAATCTTCACAACGGAAATGTCGAGGCTCTGCCAAGCTCTTACAAGGCATCTGTTCCTTGCAGTTATTGCGACTATAAAAGCGTCTGCGGCAGGGAAGAGGGCGATTCGGTTCGCGAAATTTCCGCCTTGACGCATACGGAGGCTTTAAAATATCTTGACAAAACAGGGGGTGATGAAAACGAAGTGGACAGCAGAACAAAATAACGCCATAAAAGCCCGCGGGGAGCAGATTCTTGTTACTGCCGCCGCAGGCTCCGGCAAAACCGCCGTTTTGACAGAGCGTGTTAAAGAAATTCTTTGCGACCCCGACAATCCGTGCGACGTTTCGCGCATTCTTGTCGTAACGTTCACGCGCGCCGCCGCGGGCGAAATGCGCGAAAGAATAACGGCGGCGCTGAAAGAAGCTCAGAATAACGGCGGCGGAGCATACATAAAAAGACAGTTAACGCTTTTGCCGACTGCCGATATTTGCACTATCGACTCGTTTTGCTCAAAGCTCGTCCGCGACAATTTTCATCTCGCCGAAGTTTCTCAGGATTACACCATGCTTGACGAAGCCGATGAAAAAGAGCTTTTAAGAAAGACCGCGCTTAAAATAACCGAAGAGCTTTACGAAAAAAACGACGACGGTTTTTCGGTGCTCAATAAAATGTTTTTGTCGGAGCGTGACGACGCAAAGCTTACCGATGTAATTCTTACACTCTACAGCTTTTCAAGAGCATATCCCGACCCGTTTTTGTGGCTTGATAATGTTTCCTCGTGCTTTGACCACAAAAAAGATATTCGCTCTACGCCTTGGGCGGGTGTTGTGTTTGAGTCTTGTGAAAACCTTTTTTCTTTCTACATAAAAAGATTGACGTATGCCGTCACGATATGTGACAGAACGGGCGATTTTAACGAGGGCTATGTTAATAAATTAAAAAGTACCTTAGAAAGACTTGTCTATTTAAAGGAACTGTCGCAAAACCGCGATTGGAACGGGCTTACAAGCGCGCTTTCATCGTTTTATTTTACAGATGAGCGCCTTTCTGCCAAAAAAGCCGACCCGATTTTAAAAAATTATGTAAAAAGCACGTTTGACGACTGCAAAAGCGATATTTTAAGCCTTGCGGGGAAAGAGCTGCCCGATGAAGCTTCTCACAAAAAAGACTGCCGGCTTCTTTACCCGGTTGTTAAAACGCTTATTTCGGCTGTAAAATCGCTTACGCTTCTTGTCGATGCCGAAAAGAAAAAGCTTAACAGCTATTCGTTTGACGATATTTTGCACAAGTGCGTAAATATGCTCGTTGCTTTTGACGGCAAAGGCTTCAAAAGAACCGAGCTTGCGCGTGAATTGAGCTTGAAATACGAAGAAATTCTTATCGACGAATTTCAGGATACGAACGAGGCTCAAAGCATAATTTTTGAAGCTGTTTCAAGAAGACACAAAAATCTTTATTGCGTCGGCGACGTCAAGCAGAGCATTTACCGCTTCAGGCTTGCAAGCCCCGAAGTTTTTCTTAATATGAAAAAGTCGCTTTCTGAATATGACGGCACAAAAAAAGGCTCTCGCATTGCGCTCAACGCAAATTTCAGAAGCAGAAAAGGCATTACCGAAGCCGTGAATTTTATCTTTTCAAGGCTTATGTCGGAAAAAACGGGCGATATAGCGTATGACGAAAGCGAAAGGCTTAATTTCGGCGCGTCTTATTACCCCGAGCACGAAACGCCGGATACAGAGCTTCATCTTTTGAGCGCATTGCCGCTTTGCAGTGCCGATGCCCTGCAGTTTGAAGCGAAAAAAGCGGCCGAATACATAAAAAGCGCCGTCGAAAGAAAAGAGACTGTTTTCGATAAGTCTACAGGCGGCGAAAGACCGTGCGAATACGGCGATTTTTGTATTCTTTTAAGAAGCGTAAAAAACAAAGCCGCCGTATATTCAAAGGAGCTTGAAAAGCTCGGCATACCTGCGCTTTGCGAAAACGACGCGCCCGTTTCGGAGTCTAAAGAAGTTTCGCTTTTAATTTCGCTGATTAAAACCGTAAGCAATCCGCTTCTTGATGTTCCGCTTGCAACCGTGCTTATGTCGCCGATTTTCGGCTTTACGCCCGACGATATGGCGAATATGCGCCTTCGGGGGAACGAGCGCGATTTGTATTTTTGCCTTAACGAATACGGAAAAAGTAACGAAAAAGCCGCGCGCTTTCTTTCAAAGCTCAGGCTTTACAGAAATATTGCGGCAACATATCCCGTTAATGATTTTGTGAAATTCATTGTCGACGATACGGCTATTGTCGAAATTTACCGCTCTCTTCCCGGGGGCGACGAGCGCGAGGCCGCTCTTAAAAGCATTGTTTTTGCCGCCGACAGCTTTTGTGAGCGCGGCAGAAACGGACTTTCGTCTTTTGTTCGCTATCTTGATGCGCTTTGCGAAAACAATTCGCTGAAACGCAGTCAGACGGTGCATTCGGGCTCTGCTGTCAGAATTATGTCAATTCACAAAAGCAAGGGACTTGAATTTCCGTTTGTCCTGCTTTGCAATTTGTCATCGCGCTTTAATCTTTCGGATTGCTACGGCGCGCTTACCGTTTCAAAAGAAACGGGCGTCGGAATGAAAATACGCGATGACGAAAAATTCACGCAGTACGACACGGTTTCGTCGTTTGCAGGTGAAAAGGCTTTAAAGCGCGGAACAATTTCAGAGGAATTAAGAATACTTTATGTTGCGCTTACCAGAGCGCGTGAGCGTCTTGTGCTTTTTTGCACTTATAACAATATGTCAAAGGGCATTCTTGATGAGGCTTCACACGCTTTGATAGCCGAAAAAAATACAGGCGAAGCGTTTGACCCGTATTATATACTCAACTCGCAGTCGGCGGCGCAGTGGATTCTTTCGTGCTTCGCGTTTCACAGCGATTGCGATGAGCTGAGAAAGCTTCTCGGTATGGGCGCCGTTACGGTTTTGCCGTCTGATTTTAAGGTTGCGTTTTCTTTTGAAGAGTACAAAGAAGAAGCCGCCGAAGCAAAAGAAGAAAATGCGGTTTTAGCACAGTATGACGAGGCTCTTTTAGAAAGAATTAAAGAACGCGTTGAATATAAGTATCCGTATGACGCGCTCTCTTCGGTGCTTGCAAAAAGAACGGCGTCGTCAATGGAAAGCGCCGCTTTAAGCCGCGAATATTTCATAGAAAAAAAGCCCGAGTTTTTAAGCGGCGGGCTTGTCGGTGCAAAAAAGGGGACTGCGGTTCACAAATTCTTTGAACTGTGCGACTTTAAAAACGCTGCCGCCAATCTCGAAAGTGAAATAGAAAGGCTCGTTTCAGAAGATGTTGTAACAAAAGACGAGGCGCAGGTGATTGACAAATCGGCTGTTAAAGCGTTCTTTGAAAGCCCCGTCGGCAAAAGGCTTCTTAATGCCGACAAAATTTATAAGGAATATAAATTTTCTGTTTTAAGACCCGTCGGGTTTTTCGGCGGCGACTTTCCCGAGGACTTAAAAAACGAAATGACCGTTGTTGAAGGCAAGCTTGACTGCGCCTTTACAGAAAATAAAAAAGCTGTTATAATCGACTATAAGACAGACGGTTTAACAGACGAAAGTGCATTTATCAATATGTATAAGCCTCAGCTTGAAATTTATAAAAGCGCTTTTTGTGAGTGCGAAGAGGTTTCGGTTGACGAAATGTATCTTTACTCTTTTAAACTTAAAAAATTTATTAAAGTATGATTATTACAGCTTAAAAACGCAGGTGATTTTTATGATGAAACGTCCCGCAATATTTTGCAGTATTGTAATTGCCGCCGCGCTTATTTTTACCTTTACCGTGGCTATGCTGAAGCGTGCGCCGAAAACTCTCGGTTCAAAAATCGAAGAGGGCGTTTCGCTTGAAAAAGTGTCGGAAAACGTTACGTTTGTTTCGCCCGAGGGCAATTATTCTTTAAAAATTACAGCCGTTTACGACGCGCCGCCCGAAAGCGACGACGAGAATGCGCCGCCCGCAAAGCGCGTTGCGGTTGTCGTTTACGAATACACAAACAACGATATAGAAAACGGGCTTGTAATAAGCAATTCGCACTTCAAGGCATTTGACAAAACGGGCAACGAATTAAAACAGTTTCCGCAAAAAAATCTTTTTGAGCCGGGCAGTATCGGCACAGACGGAACACACACGGCAAGTGTTGCGTTCGCTTTGAACAGCGACGAAAATTATATCGAGGTTGACTATTTCAACGATATTTCTTCAAAAAAGCCTGATAGCGTTTTCTTAAAGGAGTGGTAAAGATGAAATACGGTCTTGCGGTTTTTGACCTTGACGGCACCGTTTTAAACACTCTTTTTGATTTATATAAAGCTACCGATTATGCGCTTTTTGAAAACGGCTTTGATAAACGAAGCGAAGACGAAGTGCAAAGATTTGTCGGCAACGGCATTCATAAACTGATAGAACGCGCCGTCCCCGAAAACGCTTCAAGCGAAGATGTCGAACGCGTTTTTAAAAGCTTTAACGAATATTATTCCGTCCATTGCGCCGACAACACAAAGCCTTATGACGGCATTCCCTCTGTACTCACTTTATTGAGGCAAAAGGGCATAAAAACAGCTGTTGTTTCAAACAAAGCCGATTATGCGGTGCAGTCGCTTTGCAAAAAATATTTTGACGGGCTTTTTGATTTCTGCGTGGGCGAGCGCGCCGGCATAAAAAGAAAACCCGCTCCCGATTCCGTGAACGAGGTTTTAAAAACTCTCGGCTTTTCAAAAGAAAACGCCGTGTATATCGGCGATTCCGAAGTCGATATAGAAACAGCCAAGAACGCAAAGATGGACTGTATTTCCGTTTCGTGGGGTTTTAGGGATAAAAGCTTTTTAAAATTAATGGGCGCGTCGCATATAATCGACAGCCCGAAAGAGCTTTTGAACTTTTTTGAATGATAAAAAACTATTGCTTATCTTGCGGAGTGTGATATTATGCGTTACGGAGTGTGTGCGGGCGA
Organism: Ruminococcaceae bacterium UBA6364; assembly: GCA_002440045.1. Lineage (GTDB taxonomy): Bacteria > Bacillota > Clostridia > Oscillospirales > Acutalibacteraceae > DTU089. Next base: position 14,672 of record DJRI01000169.1, read on the forward strand.
CCGCACCGAAAATATAAAAATTTCAGCCGAAGCGGGTTTTGATTATATTGAAAGCGGCTTTCAGTTTTTTGCAAATGCCGATGAAAAAAGGCTGTTTGAGTATTACGACGCTCTTAATAAATACGGTATATGCTGTGAGGCGGCGAATTGTTTTATGCCCGGCTCTCTTCGCGTTACATGCGACGCGGCAAACAGAAGTGATATTGCCGATTTTGTTGAAAGAGGTATGAAAAACGGCGCGCGCGCGGGGCTTAAAACGGTTGTTTTCGGCTCAAGCGGCGCAAGAAGCGTAAAAAAAGGATTCGATTTCAGAAAAGCCTGCTTACAGCTTGCGGACTTTTTGGGAAACATTGTTTCGCCGATTGCCGAAAATTACGGAATTACCGTTGTTTTAGAGCCTTTAAGCCGCGATGAAACGAACATAATAAATACTCTAAACGAGGCGGCAATGCTTTCTGCGTTTGTCGGGAAGGATAACATTAAGGTTCTTGCCGACCTTTACCATATGATGAATGTCGGCGATACGTTTGAAACGCTTAAAAGCCTTACCGGAGCCGTTTCGCATTCGCATATTTCATATCCTGTCGGGACCAATGGGAAAAAACGCACATATCCGAAAGATGTTTCGGAATTTGATTATAAGGGGTTTGTAAGTGCCGCAGAGCTTGCAGGTTGCAAAACATGCTCAATTGAAGCGGATTGCTTTGATTTTGAAAAAGAAGCCCCGATTGCGTGCGCGGTTTTAAAAAGTCTTTAATAAATTGACAGCAAATCAAAAGAAGCAGGGCAAAGACGCTCTGCTTCTTTTTTACATCGAAAAATCCGAAAATTTAAAGTGAGGTTATGCGCATTTCTTTAAAGCCGATTTAATCAGATAATTCCCGTAACGGTTATAAGAGTTGTTCCGGGAGATACTGTAACTGCGCCGGTGCTTCCTGTGGTGAGCGTTGCCGCGGGCACGGTGATTGCCGTTCCTGCGGGTGCGGGCAGTGTGAAAACGCCGCCTGCATAGGTGTAGTCCGAAGCGGGGACTTCTGTGCCGTTTACCGTTACTGTGAGCGGCGCGGCAGGGGCGGGGGTGAACGTATCTGTCAAAACAACACTGTCTGCTTCTGTGTTGCCGTAGTTATAAATCGTGAAGGTATAGGTCAGGTTGCTGCCCTCGGTTACAGGGTCGGGCGTCATGGATTTGATTATGCGAATATCCGCATAAGACGCGGCTGCAACAGTTTGTGTTGCCGCAACAGGCTCTGCAAAGCCTGTCGCAGTGGCTGTTGCGGTGGG
>DJRI01000169.1:15972-17753 GCA_002440045.1 Ruminococcaceae bacterium UBA6364
GTGAGCGGTGCATTCCCGTTTGCCGCAACGTCATAAATTATAAGTGCTGTTGTGTTTGCGGGAATTGAGGGGAGTGTATAGGTTATTGTGTCACCTGAAACCGTGGGGGTTAAAAGCTGCGAAAACGTGCCGCCGATATAAAGCCTTGACGGACCTACATAAGAAAGCGGCGTGACGGATACCGCTGGAACCGAAACATCGGGCTGATATGAGAATGTTCCGAGATTGTCCGTAACCGTTACATTTGTAAGCGGCGAAGATGCGGTGTTGTCAAGCGTTAAAATATAAGTCAAACGGGAATTTGCCCTGTAATCGGATTCCATCGATGCTTTTGTTATATTAAGCGGTCCTTGAAGCGTTGTTGTTGCGAGGTTTGACTGTGCCGAGCCGGCTACGCCGTTTGCCGAGTAAGACACGGTCGCACGGTTTGTAATTGTAACTGCCATAAAAAAGTCAGCTCCTTTTCATAAATTGAGTTGCCTCACACTCATTTTATGCAAAAGAAGCCGATTGCGTACATATTATGTAACCGTTGTTAATGCGGTTAATTTACATTGTTACGGATATTACCGCGTCGCATTCCGAAAACAGCGACTGCGCGTTTTCAAAGCTTATGTTTTTCTTTGATTTTACAGAAAAAGCACAGTAAATAATGCCGTCTTTTTTCTCAATGTCACAGTTGACTACTTCACAGCCGCGCTCTTTTAAAAGCGTATGAACCGTGTGCAGTGCGCCGGGGTCATCTTTAATTTTCATTGTAAGGTTTGCCGAGGTTGTATTTTCAATCGGTAAAAATCTGTGAATAAGAATCTGAATAAGCAGAAGAAGTGCCGTGCCCATAACGCCTATGCCGTACATTCCCGCACCGATTGCCATACCTATGCCCGATGTTACCCAAACGCCGGCGGCGGTTGTAAGACCTTTTACATAGCCTTTGAAAATTATTATTCCGCTTCCGAGAAAGCTTATGCCGGTTATGATGTTTGCGGCAACTCGCGAGGCGTCAACGCTCACGCTGTCGTGCGCAATAACGTCAAAAAAGCCGTATTTACTTACTATCATCATAAGCGCCGAGCCGAGGGCGACTATAATGTGGGTACGTATGCCGGCTTCTTTCTGGCGCTTCATACGCTCAAAACCGATTGCCGCACCGCAGATAACCGCAACCGTGAGCCTGAAAAGATAGGGGAGCGAGCTTGCAAATTCAGAGACGAATTTACTTAGAAAATCATCAAACAAAAAACAAAACCTCCAAAATATAGGGTTATTGACAATTAATAATTTTAACACACAGAAATAAATCTGTCAAATATTTTAGAAAAAGCTTTTGATATTTTTGTGAGCGCGGTAATAACAGCGTGCTTCGCCGCATACTGTTTACAGAGGAAATACGAAATACGGAGGATGGAGTTATGACAGATTCAAGTATTTATCACGATATTGAAACGAGGACCGGCGGCGATATTTACATCGGCGTTGTCGGACCTGTAAGAACGGGCAAGTCAACATTTATAAAGCGTTTTATGGACACGTTGGTGCTCCCGAATATGGGCAGCGAATACAAAAAGGAGCGCGCGCAGGACGAATTGCCGCAATCGGCGGCGGGCAGAACAATAATGACCACCGAGCCTAAGTTTATCCCGGAAAACGCCGTTAAGGTCAGCCTGCCTTCTAACGCGTCGCTTAACGTGCGGCTTATTGACTGCGTGGGCTACATTGTGCCGTCGTCACTCGGATATGTTGAAAACGACAAGCCGCGAATGGTTAAAACGCCGTGGTTT
>DJRI01000169.1:17881-18565 GCA_002440045.1 Ruminococcaceae bacterium UBA6364
TTAAAGAGATAAACAAGCCGTTTGTTGTGCTTTTAAACTGTGTTTACCCCGAAACCGCCTCGGCAAAAGAGCTGGCTTCGCGCCTTACCGAAAAATACGCCGTTCCCGTAATACCTGTTAACTGCCTTGAAATGAACGAGTCACAAATAAGAGATATTTTGGGAGCGGTGCTTTACAGATTCCCCGTAAGAGAAATAAGCGTCGAATTCCCTTCGTGGGTAATGTCGCTTCCCGTTGAGCATTGGCTGCGCGCGTCTTTGGTTCAAAGCGTTAAAACGGCCTCTTCGAGTGTTAAATGCGTCAGCGACGTCGGCTTGGTTTGCGACGGCGTTAAAAGCAACGAATATGTGCAGTCGTCTGTAATCACTTCAATAAATCTCGGCTCGGGCAGTGCACGAATCGAGACTGTTTTAATGCGCGAGCTGTTTTATAAAATCATCGCCGAGCAAACGGGTCTTGAAATAGAAAGCGAACAGGACCTTGTTTTCAGATTAAACGAGCTTTCAAAAATGAAAAAGCAATATGACCGACTTAAAACCGCGCTTGACGATGTTGAACGCTGCGGTTACGGAATAGTGATGCCGGACATTGACGAGTTGACTTTAAAAGAACCCGAAATTGTCAAACAAGGCGGGCGTTACGGTGTAAGGCTTTCTGCGGCGGCGCCGTCAATACATATGATGA
>DJRI01000045.1 GCA_002440045.1 Ruminococcaceae bacterium UBA6364
CGATTTTATGGGTATAGTTTACTAACGGCTAAAAGCTAACAGCTAACGGCTAGTCCGTCCAACAGTTTTTCGATTTCCCGAAGCGAGCGGACTGTAAACGTCGGGATTATTTCGGCGTTTTTGCCGGCGGGTTTATTTTCAAAAAGCACAGTTTTAATGCCGTAGGCGTTTCCGCCCGAAATATCCGCCGAAAGCGAGTCGCCGATTAAAATAACGCTCTCTTTCTCGGGGAACGACAGCGCCTTGAAAACTGCGTCGAAAAACTCCTTAGAGGGCTTGTTTGCGCCGATTTCTTCCGAAATAAACAATCCGTCAAAATATTTGTCAAACGAGCACAGCGCAAGCCGCTTTTTCTGAAGCTTTACAAAACCGTTTGTTACGGCATAAACGGAAAAATTTTGCTTGAGATATTTCAAAAGCTCCTCGCTGCCGTCTATCGGCACAGCCGTGTTTGCAACGATGTCTTCATAATCCTTTTCAAACTTTTCGCCGTCGCATTCAACTCCCAAAACCCGAAAGATTGTGTTCCAGCGAATGCGGCGCAATTCGTCTTTTGTAAGCTCACCTCTTTCTATTTTATCCCAAAGCTTTGCGTTTTCAGAAGCAAACGTCTTTAAAACGCCCTCGGAATACGGAATGCCGTATTCCGGAAAAAGCGTTTTGATAGCAAGCTTTGTGCCGGCGTCAAAGTCAAGAAGTGTGTTGTCTATGTCAATAAGGACGGTTTTAATCATTTGTTAAAGCCTTTCTATTTTATCTGCCGTTTTGTCGAGCCAGTCGCCCTCAAAGAGCTCTGTCGCGCCCGCGTCAACCGCGGCGGCAAGCTTTGTTGTTACGGGAATTTCGGCGACGGTGTCAACGCCGTATTTTTTCGCCGTTTCGGCAATTTTGCTGTCGCCGAAAATTTTGTGGCGCGAATGACAGTCGGGGCACTCAAAATATGACATATTTTCAACAAAGCCGATTATCGGAATGTTCATAAGCGAAGCCATTTTTACGGCTTTTTCAACAATCATTCCGACAAGCTCCTGCGGCGTGCCCACAACAACGATTCCGTCAACGGGAATGCTCTGAAAAACCGTAAGCGGCACATCGCCCGTTCCGGGGGGCATATCAACAAACATATAGTCAACGTCGCCCCACACAACGTCTGTCCAAAACTGCTTTACGGTGCCCGCAATTACGGGGCCGCGCCAAACAACGGGGTCGGTTTCGTTTTCAAGAAGCAGGTTTACGGACATAATGCGTATGCCCGTTTTTGTTTCGCAGGGGAAAATGCCCGCGTCGCTTCCCTCGGCCCTTTTGTGAATGCCGAAAGCCTGCGGGATTGAAGGCCCTGTAATGTCCGCGTCAAGAATTGCGGTGTTAAAGCCGCGCCGTCTTAAAGTTACCGCAAGAAGCGATGTGACAAGGGATTTTCCCACGCCGCCCTTGCCGCTTACCACGGCAATTACCTTTTTGATGTGCGAAAGTCCGTTGGGCTTTTCAAGAAAGCTTTCGGGGCTTCTTGAAGAACAGCTCTCGCGGCATGTGTCACAGTTGTGTGTGCAATCGCTCATTTTAAAAAACATCTCCGTTCGGATTCTTAATAATACAAATTGTATTGTACCACAAAACTTACAAAATAGCAATCGCCCGTGAAAAAACCGCCGCAAAAGGCGCCGGCTTTTAAATTAAGGTATTGACAACTCGGCTCGTTTTTTATATAATGAACAATGCTATTATTGTGCGGTTGAGTATAACTGCGCGAAAAATTCAAAAAACAGGTCGTTATAAAACTTCTCCTACTACCGAAATTAACACCTGAAAAATAGATTGGAGTAAACAAAATGAAAAGAACTTATCAGCCCAAGAAAAGACACAGAAAGATGGAGCACGGCTTCAGAAAAAGAATGGCAGACAGAAACGGACGCAAGGTTCTTGCACGCCGCCGCAAAAAAGGCAGAAAGCAGCTTACATACTGATAGCGGCTTTGCACTTTTTCACGGTTGCCGGTGTTAGCCGGGCTTAATGCACACGGTGCATTAATGCGTCAGGGAGAAAACAGGTGTCAGATTTTGTAACGCTTAAAAGCAACGGCGACTTTCGCCGTTTGTATAATCGAGGTAAGACATTAACAAATCCTGCGCTGGTTATTTATTATTCCAAAAACCGCGCGGGAATTTGTCGTATAGGCATAACTACGAGCAAAAAAATCGGTAATGCGGTCTGCCGCAACCGTTCGCGCCGCATAATTAAAGCCGCGGCAAAAGAGGTTATCCCCGAGGTTTCTTCGTGTTATGACTTTGTTTTTGTCGCAAGAAGCAAAACAAAATTCCTCAAAAGCACGCGCCTTTGCGAAATTATGCGCGAAATGCTGGCTTCGGAGGGTCTTGTTGCGGGACGGGACGGGGAATGAAAAACATTCTTATTAAAATAATCGAGTTTTACCAAAGAAAAATATCTCCGCTTTTTTTGCCGAGGTGCCGCTATTATCCGACATGCTCGCAGTATGCTCTTGATGCCATTCGCATTCACGGCGCTTTTAAGGGCACGCTTCTTGCAATAGGGCGGCTTGCGCGTTGCAACATACTGTTTCCCGGCGGGATTGACCCCGTGCCGCCGAAAAAAGAAAAAAAGTAAATCCGCGTGTAGAAAGGAACCGCAAAATGACTGCAATTTACGACGTTATAAGAAAGGCGTTTTCGCTTATATTCGGTCCCGTACTTTACGCCTTTTACAACCTTACGGGGAGCTATGTGCTCTCAATCGTGGCGCTTACGCTTATAATAAGGCTTCTTCTTTTGCCCGTTTCTATAAAACAGCAAAAGAATTCGGCAAAGCAGGTGCGCCTTAACACAAAGGTCAACAAAATAAGGCAAAAATATGCCGGCAATCAGCAAAAAATTCAGGAGGAAACCCAGGCGCTCTATCAGCGCGAGGGCTTCGGCGCTCAGAATATGGGCTGTCTTCCTCTCACAATCCAAATGATTGTTATGATTGGTCTTTACGGCGTTATTTATACGCCTCTTTCAAGCGTGCTTCGCTTTGCGAATACCACTATTGAAAAAATGGCTTCGGTTATGGATATTGTAACCGAGGGCACAAACAACGCAAGAATGTATGAAATTCAGATTCTTGAACAGTTTGCGGGCTTTAAAGACAAGCTTCTTGACGGTGTAATCAGCTCCGGGCAGTACAGTGAGCTTGTTGCGCTTAAAGACAAATACCAGATTTTCGGGCTTGAACTTTCGGGTCAGCCGAATTTTAAAGAGCCGAGCGCACTTTGGCTTATTCCGATTCTTGCCTTCCTTACATCAATGCTTTCCGCGGTTTATATGTACATAAAGCAAAGAAAGCAAAATCCCGAAATGGCAAAGAACCCCGCAATGGGCTGTATGGCGTTTATGTCCCCCGTGATGTCGCTTGTGTTCACGTTTATGTTCCCTGCGGGCGTCGGCTTCTACTGGATAGTTTCAAATATCATTTCATTTGTTCAGCAGGTGGCGCTCACAACAATTTACAGCCCCAAAAAGGTTATTGCACAGCAGATGGTAGACGAAACCGTAATAAGGCGTTCAAAAGAACGCAACGCGAAGCTGCGCGCAGAAAACGATAAGTAATCGGTGATTAAAGAGGGTGAATTTCGGCGGTATATCTGCCGATGTTTTCCCGAAATCAGTCAGCGGCTACAAAAGAAATAAGGTGTAATTTATGATAAAAGAAGCAATCGGCGTTGCCGCCACAATAGAAGAGGCAAGGCAGCAGGCGTTAAGAACGCTCAGCGCTCCTGCCGAGGCAGAGGTTAAGCTCGAAATTCTTGAGCAGCCCAAAAAGAAAATTCTCGGACTTTTCGGCGGCGCACAGGCAAAGGTCAAAGCATATTATGACGACGGCAAAAAAGAGAAAGCCGAAAAGAAACCCGTAAAAGAAGCCCCCAAGGCTGTTGAAAAGAAAAGGGAAGAAGCGCCCGTTCAAAAGAAGAAAGAAAGCGCAAAGCCCGAAAAAAAGATTGAGAAAAAGCCCGCAAAGCAGGAGCCTCAAAAAGCGGCGCCCGCTGTGAAAAAAGAGCCTGAAATTGACCTTTCCGCGGTCGAAGCAAAAGAGTCCGACGCAACAAAATATCTTGAAGACGTTCTTTCAAAAATGGGCTTTGACGGCGCAAAAGTAACCGTTAAAGAGGTCGGCGAGGATCTTTATTTTGAAATCGCCTGCGACGAGGACTACGGCAACATAATCGGCAGACGCGGCGAAACTCTTGACGCGCTTCAGTACCTTACAAGACTTTTCGTTAACAGAGCGTCCGATGACAACAAGCGTGTTTCGCTTAACGTCGGCGATTACAGAGAAAGAAGAAAAGAAACTCTTAAAGGCCTTGCCGCACGCCAGGCTGAAAGAGCTTTAAGAATAGGCAGAAGCTGCACGCTTGAGCCGATGAACCCCTATGAGCGCAGAATTATTCATACCGCAATTCAGGGTATAGACGGCGTAACGTCACATTCCGTAGGCGAGGGCGACAACAGACGTGTTGTTATAATCCCCGAAAACGCCCGCGACAGACGCGACCGCAGAAATTACGGCGGCAGACGCGAAAAGCGCGCTCCGTACGTTCCCGAGACTCCCAAAGAGCCGAGAGAGCAGAAGGTTGACGCCGTTTCTTCAAGCCGTTACGGCAAAATCGAGCCGAGAAAGCCCGCCGCGCCGTCAAGCGAAGAAGAATAAATTAAAATTTTGTTGACAAAACAAAACATAAAGTATACAATGGTTTTAAATCTATGACGGAGAAAAGTAGCTTCGGCACTGTTTTCAGAGAGCGCGCCGGCAGGTGAAAGGCGCGAAACGGTACGGTGCGAAAACCCCTCCCGAGAGAGGCGCGAGGTGCGTTTTGCAATAAGCGCTTACGTTTCACCGCGTTAAGGTGGCTTCAAGCGGCGGCAGTTTTTGCCGCAATTTGGGTGGAACCGTGGAGTTATTGCTTCATCCCATTTTTGGGATGGAGCTTTATTTTTTTACAGAGATATGAGAAAGGAATGATATTAATGGTAAAAGTCAAACTTCGTGACGACGTAAAAGAGTTCCCCGAAAACACAACCGCAATGGATATTGCAAAGTCCATCGGCGCGGGCTTTTTCAAAAATGTTTGCGTCTGCAGGATTGACGGCGAGCTTAAGGATTTGAGAACGCCTATAGAAAAGGATTGCGAGGTTGAGTTTTTAACATTTGACTCCGACGAGGGCAAAAGGACGTTCCGCCACACGGCGTCGCACGTTCTGGCGCAGGCTGTCAAAAGACTTTATCCCAACGCAAAGCTTGCGATAGGTCCCGCTATCGACAACGGTTTTTATTACGATTTTGACGTTGAAGAGCCGTTCACGCCCGAGGACCTTGAAAAAATCGAGGCTGAAATGAAAAAAATCGTCAAAGAGGCTCTGCCGCTTGAGCGGTTTGAAATGACCCCCGACGAGGCGATTGCATATTATAAAAATCTCGGCGAGATTTATAAGGTGGAGCTTGTTGAAGAGCACGCCGACAAGGGCGAAAACATCAGCTTTTATAAGCAGGGCGAATTTATCGAGCTTTGTGCCGGTCCGCACATTCCCGACACAGGCAGAATAAAGGCGTTCAAGCTCACTTCGTGCACTGGCGCATATTGGCGCGGAAGCGAAAAGAATAAAATGCTTCAGCGTATTTATGCCACGGCGTTTACAAAACAAGCCGACCTTGACGAATACCTTGCAAAGATTGAAGAAGCCAAAAAGCGCGACCACAGAAAGCTCGGCAAAGAGCTCGGCCTTTTTGCACTTCTTGACGAAGGCCCCGGCTTCCCGTTCTTCCTTCCCAACGGAATGACGCTTCGCAACACGCTTATCGACTATTGGCGCGAGGTTCACAAACGCTACGGCTATGTTGAAATTTCAACGCCTATGATGCTCAACCGCGCCCTTTGGGAGAGAAGCGGCCATTGGGATCACTATAAAGAGAATATGTATACCACGGTAATTGACGATACCGATTTTGCCATCAAGCCCATGAACTGCCCCGGCGGAATGCTCGTCTATAAGCTTCAGCCGCATTCATACCGCGATTTGCCGCTTCGTGTTGGCGAATTGGGTCTTGTTCACCGTCACGAGCTTTCGGGCGCGCTTCACGGCCTTTTCAGAGTCCGTTGCTTCACGCAGGACGACGCTCACATTTTTATGACGTGGGACCAGATGAAAGACGAAATCAAAAACGTTGTACGTCTTTTCGACGAGGTTTATTCGGTATTCGGCCTTTCTTACGAGATAGAGGTTTCGACAATGCCCGAGGACCATATGGGCGACATCAAAGATTGGGATTTTGCCACCGAAACGCTTAAAGCGGCTGTTGAAGAAATGGGCAAAACATATACAATCAACGAGGGCGACGGCGCGTTCTACGGCCCGAAGCTTGACTTCCACCTTGCCGACTCTCTCGGCAGAACGTGGCAGTGCGGAACAATTCAGCTTGATATGCAGCTTCCCGAAAGATTTGAGCTTGAATACACGGGTGCCGACGGCGAAAAACACCGCCCCGTTATGATTCACCGCGTTGTTCTCGGCTCTATCGAAAGATTTATCGGCGTTATCACCGAGCATTTTGCAGGCGCATTCCCGATTTGGCTTGCCCCCGTTCAGGTGAAAATTCTTCCCATTGCCGACCGTCACCACGGCGTTTGCCTTGAGCTTCAGAAAAAGCTTGATGCATGCGGAATACGCTGCGAGGTCGATTTAAGAAGCGAAAAGCTCGGATATAAGCTTCGCGAAGCACAGCTTATGAAGATTCCGTATATGCTCGTTGTCGGTGATAAAGAGGCTGAGGACGGCACGGTTTCAGTTCGCCGCCGCGGCGAAGGCGATATAGGCACAAAGAGCGTCGACGAGTTCTTGAATATCGCCCTTGACGAAATCAAAAATAAAACCATAAGATGATGTGAGCTGTTAGCTGTTAGCTATTAGCTTTTAGCGCGCGGCTTTGCCGCGATTATATCCCGCGTAAACGCGGAAAAATATAGGAAAATGCTGCGTATTTTGGCGGGCGGCAGGGGTT
>DJRI01000082.1 GCA_002440045.1 Ruminococcaceae bacterium UBA6364
GTCAAGCCACAAAGCGTGAGCGTATTGCGGGTCAATAACGCCTTTTGCAGGGTTGTTTTCGCCGTAGCCCGCTATGTAATACTTTTTCTTTTCAATATCCCAAGGCATCATAGCGCTTTTGCCGAAGCCCGCCGTGAATTTTTGTGAGCGCGCCTTTTTCAAATAATCAAACCTACCCTTGATTGCAGGCGTTACGGGATTTGTTCTGAGCGCCTTTTTGCCCGAGGCTTTTATAAAAGCTTCGAGAATATTTGACACAACGCTTTGTTTTTTCAAGGCAAACGCCCCCTCAACTGTTTTTAAGCTCTTTTATTCGCTCTTTATAATCGGGCAAAACGCTTTCTATGAGCGAATAAAACTCTTTTTTATGGTTGTGATAAATTATGTGCGCAAGCTCGTGTACGACAACATAATCTATACAGCGGTCGCTTTTTTCCATTAGATAGAGTGAATAGCTTATGCTGTTTTTCCCGGAGCAGGAGCCGTAACGCGTTTTTGCCGAGGTGATGTGCACCGCAGTGGGTTTAACGCCCATAACTTCGGCATAAACGGCTGTTTTTTGCGGCAGTACTTCTTTTGCAAGCGCCCTTAACCGCTTTATATCATCTTCGGAATACGTTTTGTCACGGGCGGCTCTCGCCTTTTGCTTTTCAACGGCAGAAAAAATCCACTGTTCGTTCTTTTCGGCAAAAGCGGCAATTTCTCTATCGGATAAAAAGAACGGCGCGCGCACAATAACGCTTAAATCTTTTTTTACTTCCAAAGCAAGCGTTCTTCTGCTTGAGCGTATCACCTTATATTCAAAGGGTGTTTTCATATTTTTCTATCGGTTTTCCGCCGCGTTCAATGTAGCGCTTATAAAGCTCGGACTTAAATTCATCGGTATAAGAATAGCCCCAAAGCTTATATATACCGTCAAAATCTTCAAAGGTTTCGTCGCTGTAAACTTTAACGGTATTTTTGTTATACGGTAAGGGTATTTCCACGGTGCCGTCGGAGCTTATATGAACTTCACTTGCTATTGACTCCATAACCCTGTCGGCTTCGATTCTTGCAAATTCTTCATCATATTTAATTTTTGTATTCGGAATAAGCGCAAGGCGCGCGCCTACGGCGCGGTAAAAGTCGGAGCTTGTGCCGACATGGCCGTGATGAGAGCACTGAACAATGTCGCATTTAAGCGCGGTGCTGTAACGTTTTTCAAGAATTTTGCTTTCTTCGACAGCGGCGTCGCCGGGGAACATAATTCTGTTACCAGCGGCAGAGAACACGGTGACAAGCGAAGAATCGTTATAATCTTTAATGCTTTCAGGGAAAACGTCCTCATGAAGGCACAAGGCAGTCACTTTAAAGCTTCCGATAAAAAACTCCATACCCGTGTGAACCCTGTAAACGGGAATTTCGGGGTGAAGCGCAATTTCGTCATAAAACTCATTGCAATACCTTTCAAGCTCGGGGTCCCAAAAGCCGCTGTCACGGTGATGACAGCTGACAAAATTATAATAAAGCCCGTCTATAACCGTATCGTCGGAAAACCGCTTTAAATACTCGGTAAACTGAACGATATGGTCGTCGTGACCGTGGGTAAAAAGCCAGCCGGCTATTCTTATTTTCTCGTTTTTTGCGGTACGCTCGCGCAAAAATGCGTGAATACGCTCGCTGTCGTTTAAAGAATACTGGTGGCCGCTGTCTATAAGAACAAAAGAGCCGTCGCGGTTTTTAAGAATATAGCACATACCGCAATCTATAAGCGAATGGTTCGTTTCAAACTGAAAAAGAGTCGGCACGCACTCGCCTTTTGCTTCTGTTTTATTAAAATCAGGGAACAAATAGCCCGTTTCGGCAATTATTCTTATTTCGCGCTCGTTTTTTGAAAAAGAGCATGAAACATTTTCGCATTCAAAACAGAAAAAATAAAATTCATTGCCGTCAACCGTATTCTCATAAACACTTTCGGCGCCCTCTTTCAAAAGGGCGTTTGTGACGTTCAGAAAATCGCTTTTATCGCAATTTTTATACAGCATAAGCTCGCTGTTTTCTGCCGATAAATACTTTTCGCCCTGCGGCAAAAATGAGGATATTATGTCAAATGTTTTCATTTAAGGCTGCTCCGTAAACGGTATTGCTTCCGACGCGTGCTCTACCGTGATAAAGTTGTTGCGTTTTGCATATGCCCACTTCATTCCGAAAGCGGGTACAACCGCTTCAACAGGTATATAAAGCTGAGCCGTATCACCGCCCCTGTAAACGGGTGCAGGCAATTTAATTTCGCCTTTTTCGCCGACGGCAACGTCTGAATTTTCGGTGAACGTCACCTTGTGACCGTATATGCCGAGCGTAACCTTACCTTTTTCTTTTATTACCTCTGCGCCGATTGCGGCGAACATAACGGCAAGCGGAGCAAACCATATGCCGTCTTTTAATTCGGGCGAATTGCCTCTTTCGGAAATTCCGAGGTCAACGCCCTTATAAAACAGGCGCGTTCTTCTGAATTTCGGTGCAAGCGCATACGGAAGAATTACGTCGTTTTTCTTGTCAATAACGCACTGGTCAACAATTCTGCCGTCGTTAAGTTTTGTTGTGAAAATCGCCTTGTCTTCAGAAACCTCGACGACCGCAAAAGCCGAAACAAATTCGGACTGCGGAAAATACGCCGCATGCCAGAATTTTTTAACCGTCATAGTTCCCGGAGGGTTAAAGTCGCTGTTGCCAAGCTCATAGTGAACGGTGCCCTCGGAGGGTCTGTCGAAAATTTCTTCGTTTTTAATCGGGAAGCTTCGCGAAAAATTGTGCTCGTGCCCCGAGAAAAGAACGTCGAGCATTTCCATTCCCTCGCGCATCATCGGGTAAGCGTCGTCGTTGCTAAGCTCGGGTCCAGCATAGTATATCGGGAAGTGATAAGAGGGGAATTTCCCCCTTTTATCGCACTTTTTAAGGTCGTTTACAAGCCACTCGTTGACTTCTTCGGGGGCGTTTACGCCGAGAACGGCAAAATGCGTGTTGAGATAGTCAAAGGTGTAATTTTCAGTCTCCCACCCCTTAGGACCGTTAAAGGGATAAGAGCCTTTAAACTGCTTTCCGAAAAACTCGGCAGGCTCGCTGTAATATCTGCCGATGCCGTTTTTATAATCTTTAAAGCCGCGGTTGTCGTGATTGCCGAGGGTCATCATAAACGGAATATATTCGACAATGCCCTTTAAGCCCTCAAACGCGCCGTTCCACTGCTGCTCGTGCTGACCGCAGTCGGTATTGTCGCCGCCCGTGTAAATAAACTTAATGTCGGGGTCGGCGTCAAGCTGGGCTTTAAGAGCGTCGTGAAATGCGGAATAATCGGGCAAATCAAAAGGCTCACCCTTTTGCTGGTCCGAAACGCAAATGAATTTAAAGCTTTTCGCCTCTTTCGGAGCGGTCGTAAAATAAAACTCTTCGCTTCGGTATTCGTCGTTGCCGACTGTGTAAAAATACTTTGTGTCGGGCTTGAGACCCGTCATATTCGCCCAAAACATATTGCTTATGTCTATGTCGCTTTCAAACACATCGGTAGTTGCGTCATATCTTTTATAATCCTCGGTATTATCCTCCCTGCAAAGAGCGTAGCCGTCTTTAATATCGACAGACGTTCTCCACGTTACGTTCATCGAGGTGGCGGGGTCGCCGTTAAAGCTTATAAAAATGTGGTCGGGAGTGCTCTTTGAGCCTCTCTCGGGTTTACAAGAAAAATTCATCGTTAATCTCTCCTAAACTTTTTATTAAAAAATTCAATTATTTCTTCCTTTTTTGCAGAAACCCTGCCCTGAATCATACCGTCGCGCCCGCCGCCGCGGCCGTTAAGCGCCATATTCATTTCACCGGCGAATGATTTCATATCGACGGTGCGGCTTAAAACGGCATAGGAATATCCGCTTTTGTCGCTCCCCGAAAACGCCGCGCACAGAAATGCGCCGCCGTTAACACAGCAGTCGGCAAATTCTTTGAGCATATCGCCGTCATAAACGGCAGATATAAAAACTATCGGATTATTTTTGCCGATACACTCTTCAAAATTCGCTTTGACAAGTCGCATTTTAAAGTCATAAAGCTCTCGCTTTGCGGCACCGAAACTCTCTGAAAGTCGGTTAACCGCAGAAAGCGCTTCGCCATGCTTCACCGAAAGAAGATTTGAAATTCCGTGAACCGCTTCGTATTTTTCGGAATAGTCTGAAAGCGCCCACTCCCCGGAGCGCATTGTAACGCGCACGCCGCCGCGGTGCCTTGTAAAATCAAGAAGCTTTATTATGCCTATTTCGCCGCTTCTTTTAACGTGCGGCGCACAGCAGGCGCAAAGGTCAATATCGCCTATTTTAACAAGCCGTACATTGTCTTTTAAGTCAAGCTTACTGCGGTAGTGAAGGCTTTTAAGCTCGTCTTCGGTCGGGAAAAACGTTTCAAACGGAATGTTCTCCCAAACAGCTTTGTTGGCGCGTTTTTCGACCTCGTTAAGCTGTTCCTTTGAAAGCTCGCCGTTAAAATCGACGGTTACGTCTGATTCGCCGATATGAAACCCGACGTTATCAAGCCCGAAAAGCGAATGGACTATACCGGAAACTATATGCTCGCCCGAATGGTTTTGCATTAATGTAAAACGCCTTTCCCAATCGACGGCACAGCGGTAACTCTCGCCGACATTAAGAGGCTCTTTGCAATAATGAATTATTTTGCCGTTTTCCTCCTGAACGTCAAAAACAGACGCATCGCCTATTTTGCCCGTATCCGACGGCTGACCGCCGCCCTCGGGGAAAAACGCGGTTTTATCAAGGACTACAGAAAATATGTCTTTATTTTTTTCACACGACAGAACCGCCGCTTCAAAACAGCGAAGCTCACTGTCTTTATAATACAGTTTTTCAGTCATAAGCTCCTCATACATTTGCCAAAACAAGGCTTGACGCAATAAGATACTGCGCGCCGTAATAAAGAATGTGGTTAAGTAAAATCTGCGATTTTACGCACTTGCCTTTGCCGAAATAAATGCCCGAAAGCACAGCGTCCGAAGCTATGAAAAGCACCATACCGACAAAGAGCATTATTGAAAACGGCGCAAAGTTTGCGCTTAACATACACGCAAACGACAAACCGACGGTAAACCCGAGAACCGTCATATAAACCACGGTAATGGGCTTGAACTCGCCGTATTTTACTTTTAAAAGCTTTTCTGTTGTGGCTGTAACAACCGCTATCACGGCTCCTGTAAGAAGCGCGATTAAATAGTGATACCACAAAAGATTAAAGCCGTATATCATGGCAAAAGAATAGACAACGTGCCCCAAAAGAAAGCTTGTGAAGCCTGTTTTAAGAAGCTTTTTTTCTTCTTTTTTATAGGCATATTTCAAATCAAGCCACACGTCGCCCAAAAGCCCGAACACACCGCCGAGGGCGATAAGCGCCGAAAACGGACGCGAGCACTCGGGATTGCCTGCGGCGGCAAAAAGCCCTGTGGCAATAAAAAGAACGCTTGAAAGAGCCTTTAAAACAACCGTTTCGATTTTGACGTCGGCGTCTCTTTTGACAAGAAAAACTCNNCAGATTACGCCTAAAGCAAGAACAACATAAAACACCATATCGTTTACCCCCGATTTTTTTACAATCATACCATACTTTGGCAAAACTTACAACTTATTACAGTAAATTTTATATATAAATTTATCTGCCCGAATGTTGCAATGCGGCTTGAAATGTAGTAAAATTTTACGGTAAGCAAATAAAATTAGGAGTGACAAGCTGTGAAATACATTGAGTTTGACAATACAAAAAAATACGATTTGATTCTTCTCGGCAGAATTGCCGTTGACTTTAACCCGACAGACTACTATTGCCCGCTTTCACAAAGCACCACTTTCAAAAAATACCTCGGCGGTTCGCCCGCAAACATTGCCGTAGGGCTTTCAAGACTCGGCAAGAAATGCGGATTTTTCGCAAAGGTTTCGGACGACGAGCTCGGCACTTTTGTAGAGGACTTTTTTAAAAACGAGGGAATTGACTGCTCGCATGTTACACGCTGCAAAAACGGCGAGAAAATCGGTCTTACTTTCACGGAAATCCGCTCCGAAACCGAAAGCTCGATACTTATGTACAGAAACGACGCGGCAGACCTTAAGCTTTCTGTCGAAGACATTGACGAAGAGTATATAACTTCGGGCAAGGCGCTTCTTATTTCGGGCACGGCTCTTTGCGAAAGCCCCTCAAGAGAAGCGGCATTAAAAGCGCTTGCTCTTGCAAAGAAAAACGGCGTTCCCGTTATTTTTGACATTGACTATCGTCCCTATAACTGGAAGTCAAACGACGAAATTGCAATTTATTACTCGGCGGTTGCAGAAAAGGCCGATATTATCCTTGGCTCACGCGAAGAATTTGACCTCACCGAAAAGCTTTTGGGTCTTGACGGCACCGACAAAACAAGCGCCGCCTTCTGGCACAAAAAAGGCGCGGCAATCGTTGTTATCAAGCACGGCAAAGACGGCTCTACGGCATACACAAACGACGGCGAAAGCTATAACATAAAACCCTTCCCCGTAAAGCTTCTCAAATCCTTTGGCGGCGGCGACGGATATGCTTCGGCATTTCTTTCGGGACTTTTGGACGGCTGGGATATTTGGGACGCGCTTGAATTCGGCAGTGCTTCGGCGGCAATGCTCGTTGCAAGTCACGCCTGCTCGCAGGATATGCCCACAAAAGAAGCCGTAAAGGAATTTATAAAAAAAGAAAAGGAAGAATACGGTGAAATGATTGCAAGAGGTTGACTTTCACAATCAAAATAACCGCATTCATTTATTGATATGAAAAGGAAAAATAAAAACAAAACCAAAAACAAAAAGCTTTTTAAAAAGCGCTGTTTTATAAGGCGCGTCGCCTCGTTTTTTGATGTGCACAAGGTTTTAAAGCGTATTGTCGCGCTGTTTTTTGCGGCGTGCGCCCTTGCCGTTTCGCTCCCCGTGGCGGCAAACATCTATATGTGCGCATATTCTTCGCGCTATATTATCACTCTTGAAGAAGCGCAGAATATGAACGTTGACTGTGCGCTTGTTCTCGGCGCGGGCGTTAGAAACGGCTCACCCACCCCGCTTTTAACAGAACGTCTTAACTGCGGTGTTGCGGTATTCAAAACGGGCGCCACAAACCGAATCCTTATGAGCGGCGACCACGGCAGAGCGGATTATGACGAGGTGAACGTTATGCGCGCCTTTGCTTTGGAGCAGGGCGTAAGAGCGGAAGATATTTTCCTTGACCACGCGGGCTTTTCCACCTATGACAGCGTTTACCGCGCAAAAAATATTTTCGGTGCAGAAAATATTATAATAGTAAGCCAGAAATACCATTTATACCGCGCGCTTTACATTGCCGAAGGTTTAGGCGTAAAGGCGGCGGGCGTATCTGCCGATCTTAACCCTTACGGCGGTCAGCTTAAAAGGGATATACGCGAAATAATAGCAAGGGATAAGGACCTTTTCAAGTGCATTGTAAAGCCCGAGGCTGAAATTATGGGCGATAAAATACCGCTTGACGGCGACGGCAGTATTACGCTCGGATAAAATTCAGGAAAAATTCAAAAAAATAGAGGTTTTTAAACATTTTCGTCTAATATAATAAATAAAGGGGGAAAATGTCATATGAACGCAAGAGAAATAAGCGAACAAAACGAACGGCTTATACTGTGCGATAAGGCTATGTTCAGCAGTGAAACCGCAGGCAGAAAACTGCCCGAAACGGAAAGCAACCTGCGCACCTGCTACCAGCGCGA
>DJRI01000028.1:0-3133 GCA_002440045.1 Ruminococcaceae bacterium UBA6364
GAAGAAGCTGGTCATTTCCCATGTAGTCTGTTTTCATTCTGAAAAATGTTGCGCCGTTATCCGTCTTTGAATAGCTGTTTCTATGGTCTCCGCTTATTCTGATATGCTCTGCATACTTCTTTAATTTTTCGGTATACTCTATCAGTTTTTCGTAATATTTTTGCTCTGCTGTTTTGTGGTGCCCCCTTCCTCGAACCGCCGTTTCAGGGTGCAAGTCCAAAAGCTTCACATACTGCTGCGTTACTTGTTCCAGATATTCTATTGCATATTCATTTCGTATATCAAATTTAACTCTGTAATATACTATCAACTTATTGATTTCTTCAAGTAATGAGGTTATTTTTTCAAAAGTCTTGTTTCTGTTTTTTATGCTGCTCTTTTTCCAAACCCAGCTATACTTGTTGGCATTAGCTTCAAGTTTTGTTCCGTCTATGTAAATGTGTTCTGTGTCAACCTGTTCCTGCTCAAAGATGTAGGTGTTGATTTCATTAAATATTTTCTCTACGCTGTCTGCAAGACAATAGTTCATAAAATTATCTATCGTCATATGACTTGGCGCGGGCTGTTCGTCCAACAGATATATAAACCGTATATCTGTTTTGCATAACTTTTCTATTTCCCGTGTTGATACATATCCGTGTTCCATGAATGCAAACAGTATTACTTTCAGCAAAGTTTCCGAATCAAATCTTTTTCGACCCGTCCTGTTTTCCTTTACTACAAGATATCTTTTTAGGTCTATTTGATTTAAAACTTCGCAGAATGTATACACCGGGTCAGAAATTTCTATTATTTTTTCAATTTCCAGTGGTAATTTTAATTGATAGGGTGTATTATATGTTTGTTGGTATTTATTGTTTCTCATAACTCAATTATACCACAAAAACGACTACAAGCATACCTTTTTCGGTTACTTGTAGTCGTCATTTTTTTCGAGCTGTTTTTTTACAGCCCCATTTTTTTAAAATCACTCGTCAAACAGCATGCCGAAGCCCGCAATTTCGCTTACGGGGAGCGAGAAAAGAATTGTTCCCGCCTCACTGTCGGGGCCTGCGTTTTTCAAAACGGAACGCATAATCTCCGACTTTTGCTCGGCTTTTGAAGCTATAAGCACTATTTCTTTTTCGCTTGCAATTGAAACGTTAAGAAATTTTTCGGAGCTGCCCGAGCCTGTGCCCTTGCCGTGAAGCACCGTTCCGCCCGTTGCGCCCGCCTTTCGCGCGGCGTTCATAACAAGGTTTGTTCTGCCCTCATTTGCAATCGCAACAATAAGCTCATAGCCGTAGTTCATTTTCGGCGTGTATTTTGAATTTTCTTCACCCGGATTAAGGTATGCCACCGTGCTTCCGCCTCCTATGCTTTTTATCGGCACGGCAATGACTATTCCGTGCCCCGGAACGCCGATATAAAGGCGTCTTTTCATTTCTTTTATAAATCTTGCCGTTTGCTCTTCGTTGCCCACAGCTAAAGAAGCGCGCTTTTCGTTTGACTCGATGCCGAGCATATTAAGCATGCTTTCAACCGCGGTGCCGCGCCCGTGCATTGTGGTTGCGGCGGTAAGCCCCACGCTTTTAATTATATCGTCAAGCGTTTTTGCCGCCTCGGGATTTACTATTGCAAGAATGTAATTCATACGCTCTCCTCCCAAAGCTCCACAATATCGCAGTCGCCGTAAATTTCGCCGACAGGCTTTGCTTCTTCTTTTTTGTTCTTTCTTTCATAAATAAATCCGACAGCCTGAATTGATATGAGCGGCATCATCGCGACCATTGCAACAACGCCGAAAGCGTCGCTTAAAACGTTGCCGCCGAGCGCCGTGCTCGCGCCGATTACAAACTGAAGCATAAAAGTCGCCGTCATAGGGCCCGAAGCCACACCGCCCGAGTCAAAGGCGATTGCCGTGTAAATATCGGGAACAAAAAACGACAGCAAAAGCGCAATGAAATAACCCGGAATTATAAACCACAGTATTGATATGCCCGTAATAACCCTTACCATAGAAATACCCATAGCGACAGCTATAGCCACAGAAAGGCTTAATTTGATGGCTTTGCCGGGAATTGCGCCCTCGCTCACCTCTTCAATCTGCTTTTCAAGAACGGCGACGGCAGGCTCTGCCGAAATTACAAACCAACCCAAAAGCATTGAAAGCGGTATTAAAAGATATTTTGTCCAGCCGCCTGCAAGATTTGAGCCCAAAACCGCGCCGAGCGACGAAAAACCGACGTTTACGCCCGTTAAAAACAGCACAAGGCCTATATATGTATAAACAATGCCGACGCATATTTTCGCAAGGTTAAAGCGCGATATTTTAAGAGAAAAAATCTGAAACAGAAAGAATATCACTATTATCGGCAAAAGTGCGACTGCGGTTTCTTTAAGATACGCGGGTATCGCGGTAAGATATGCCTTGCCGATTTCGGCTGTATTTTCAAATGTATACGACGTTATTTCGGCAACGCCGTCGGTCCCCGAATAGAAAAAACCCAATATAAGCACCGCAAGTATCGGCCCGATAGAGCAAAGAGCCACAAGGCCGAAGCTGTCCGCCTCCGCTTTTTTGTCGCTTCGGGTGTGGGCGACGCCTATGCCCAAAGCAAGAATAAACGGCACGGTCATGGGGCCTGTGGTAACACCGCCCGAGTCAAACGCTATGCCTAAAAAGTTGTTATCGGTAAACGATGCCAAAATAAACACCACGGCATAAAACGCGATAAGAAGCCACCGAAGCTTCATTCCCGTAAGGATTCTCAGCATACACACAGACAGGAAAAACCCAACGCCTATGCCCACGGTTACTATAAGCACGGTGTTGTTGATGTGCGGCACGGTCTCGGCTAACACCTGAAGGTCAGGCTCCGCCACAGTTACCGCAAACCCGAGAAAAAAGCTTATTACAAGAATGAACGGCAGATTTCTTGTTTTTGTAATTGCCGTTCCTATTTTATTGCCGATGGGCGTCATAGACATTTCTGCACCGAGCGAGAAAAAGCCCATGCCGACAATAAGAAGAAGCGCGCCGATAATGAAACACAGCATAAGGTCTGCGCTTATAGGCGACACGGTAAAGCAAATAAGCATTACCGTTATAAAAATCGGCAGAACCGATATTGCGGATTCCTTGACCTTTTCA
>DJRI01000028.1:3142-4944 GCA_002440045.1 Ruminococcaceae bacterium UBA6364
AAAAACCGCCGTTTTGTTGTTACTCATAAAACCTGTTGCTTTTTTAATAAGAAGCACTTCCTTTCTTCGGTTAACACCAAAAGAACGTTTACAACGTCCAGATTGTTTATATTTTAACATATATCACCTCTCGGCGCAAGGAATTTAACACAATGTTCAAATTTCTGTTTTGGATTTAAAATTATACAGTGAATTTTAATTCACCGAGGTGAATAAATATTCACCCGAGAATGAGAGCTGTTTTTTCCTAAAAATTCTTAATTATTGCTGTTTTTTTCCATAAAAACATTGATTTTTGAATAAAAATAAAATATATTAATATTCAATGTTTTGCATACAAGGGGGTCCTTAAATTGAATGAAGAAAGGAAAGAATATACGTCGCTCGCTTTTGACATTGTTGAGCATGCGGCGCACAACATAGGCTCGCGACTTCCCGGCTCCGACAACGAGCGGAAGTTTCACAAATATATGGGCGACAAGCTTCGCGAGATAGGCATAGAACCGAAAACCGAAGAGTTTGCCGTTTCGCCGCGCGCTTCGATAGGCGGCATTCCTTATGCCGGCGCAATAGGCGTGGTGCTTTCGTGCCTTTGCTATTTTGCGTGGGGCATTCAAAGCCTTTGGTTCGGAATTTCGATAGCGTGCATAATAACCTGGATTTGGCTTATCTGCAGTGTTTTCCTTTATAAAACGTGGTTTGATATGTTTTTCAAACAAAAAATATCTCAAAACACCTACGGCGAGCTTTTGCCGCCCGACGGAAAATACGACTACACAATAATGATTTCGGGTCACACCGACACAAGCTGGACGTGGCGCCACAGTGAGCATTCTTACAAATTCAGAGAAAAGCCCGTTCTCGGCATGCTTTCAATCTATATAAAAGTCGGTTTCGGCGCACTGTGTTTTCTTGCGCTTACGGTTATTTCGACCTTTATTTCGGTGCTGCAGCTCGGCTATTACCTCGGCAATATGCGCGCATACGAAATACTTTCTTCTTCAGGCTATAAAAGCTTTATGCTTTCAATGCTTTTCATTCCCGCGGTGCTTGCAGTGGGCTGTATGTTCGTTTATATGTGGAACGACCGCCACGAAGAGAACGCTTCACGCGGGGCTATGGATAACGCCACGGGCTGTGCTTTAAGCTATGCCGTGATAAAATATTTTCACGACAACCCCGAAAAAATGCCCAAAAACTGCCGCATAATCGACTTTAACTGCGGCTCCGAAGAAGCGGGGCTTCGCGGGTCTATTGCCTTTACGCGCCAGCACAAGGGCGAAGATATTTTAAAAAATGTCTGGAATCTTAACATTGACTCAATTGCCGACGAGGACTATTTTGAAGTCGTAATTAAAGACGACTGGCAGTTCACGCGGTTTGACAAAGACCTTGAAGAAATGTATAAAGAGACGTTTAAAGAGCTTGGCATTGTAAGCAAAACAAACGGCTGTATTCACAATCCCGTCGGCGGATGTGACAGCACGCCGTTCACAAAGGCGGGCGTTAAATCCGTAACCTTTGCGGCGCAAAACCCCACACTTACATACTATTATCACACCTGGCGCGATATGCCCGACCGCTTTTCAAAAGAGACTGTCGGAAAGGGCTTTGACGTTTTGCTCGGCGTGATTGATAAAATCGACAAATTCCAGCAGGAGAACGGGTTCAACGGCCCGAGGACAAAATAAAAAAGCAGGGGCTGTAAAAAAAGTCCAGACCGCAAAAAGCAGGAAAAAGGTAAATTATTGCTTTTTGCTATGAATTAATCTCACCCTCGGAGTACCTTTGTACGCCGTCGG
>DJRI01000028.1:5001-25517 GCA_002440045.1 Ruminococcaceae bacterium UBA6364
CGTTTTTTCCAAGCCCCTTTTCTGTATAAAATCACGTGGAGGCTGTAAAAAACTTTTTTTACAGCACTCTGTATTTTTAAGTCTTTTTTTAAAAGCAAGCAGGCAGCCGTAAAAGCGTTTTTACAGCTGCCTGCTTAATCTCATTGTTTACTCTTCGCCGCCGAGAGCGGTATTGACTATTATTGAATAGTCCTCAACCGTCATTTCGCCGCCGCGGTCATATGTTACGGCAATTTCTGCTACGGTGTTGCCGTCAAAGGTTTTCTTTGAAAGATACCTTTCGGAAAGCTGTGCGTCCAAAACGTCGCACACGCCGTCGCCGTTTATGTCGCCCAAAATTACCACGGTGTATTCAACCGTGCCGTATTTTCCCATGGTCGAAGAAAGGCGCGAGCCTGTGCCGAAAATTTCAACATCTCCGCTTTTATAAGACGGTGTTTTTACAACAACCGCGTCGGAGTCGAAGCTCATTATCTCATTCAAATCGCCCTTTGACGAGAGCGGAACCACAAGCGTCATAAAGTGCGTTCTGCTCCACCGGGCAGTGCCTTTCGGCAGAATTTCGGAAACCGTTTCGTAATTGAACCCGTTATTCATCGCGAATTTTTGCGCTTCGGTGCATTCGCGGCAAATAAGAGTTACGCCCGTTTTATCGGAAATTATGTCTTCCGAAATATCCTTTGCGGTTGACGGAATATAAATCGTTTTTACGGCGGTGCAATCCGAAAAAGCATTTTCGTAAATTGTTTCGATGCCCTCTGAAATTATAACGTTTTGCACTTCGTTTTTATTAGAGAATGCGCCGCTTGCAATCGCCTTTACAGAAAGTCCGTTAATGCTTTCGGGAACCGTGATTTCATCCCTTGAGACGTTGCACCTTGTTATTATAAGCTTTCCGTCCTCTTCAACGAAGTCAAAGTCGCCGTTTGAGCGAGTCCACTGCGCTCTGAGGTATGTTACCGAAGCCGGAACGCTTTCGCCCGGGGCGTAAAGAACGCCGTCGTCGTCGAGCCATCTTAACGCGCCGTCCTCCGAAAACTCTTCGGGTACACTTAAGCCCTCCTGCGGCGGAGCTTTAAAGCTTTCGCCGTTTTTAACGACAATATTAATACCTTCTCTTCCGTCAAATTTTTCGCTGACAAAGCTTAACTTTACCGCCTTTAAGGAATCTTCCGATAGAGCGTCCGCGCCTGTTATTTCAAGCACGGGGCGATAGCCGTGCCCCGCATAGCCCGTTACATAATCGCGGCTGCCTGTTGACGAAGCGCCGCGCACAATTGCGCCCGTCCCGCCGAACTCCGCCTGCTGACCGGGTGAAATGTCGTCCTCGTCCAACTCCTCCTGACCGACAGAACCCACAGAGCCGCAGTTATTGATGTAATCGCCTTTGCCTAAAATTCTGTCCCACTCGTTGTTTGAGTCGCCTTTTTTGCCTACGGACGGCGCGCGAAGCTGATAAGAAATATTGTTTAAAGAATAATCCGTACCGTAAATAAGGTTCTTTCCCGTGTCAAAGCAAAGTCCCTCGTGTGAAACGCCCGTAAAAATATTGTTTTCGGCGATGAAAAGCGAATGATAATATTTTACGCTGCCGTATTTTGTCGCGTTCACCGTGCCCGCATATACAAACGGTGTGTAATGAAGCGTTTTATCGGCCAAATCGGCGTTCGCCCTGTCTAAATATGAGCCAAAGCCCACAGACGTAAGGTCGAAGTAATAAGTTTCGCCGACTTCAAGCGAAAACTGCTCGTAATAAGGCCACTGCGCTTTAAGAGAATAAACTTCTGCGGGAACACTTTCGCCCGGGGAATAAAGGTTGCCGTCGTTTCCGAGCCATTTAAGACCTTTTGTTGTATAGTTTTCGGGCGCTGTAAGCCCCTCAGACGCAGGTGCCGAAAATTCAGCGCCCCTTTTAACGATTATCTTTATGCTGCTTTCGCCGCCCAAAGAGCCGCCGTTTAAGTCAAGCGTAACTTCTTTAAGGCTGTTAAGACCAAGTGTGTCCGAATCTTTTATTTCAATTAACGGTCTGTAGCAATAGATTGTTGTATACCCGTTATAAATGTCTTTGCTTTCGGAACCGTCGTCAACACCGTATTCGTTCTGAGTATATTTAGCACGCCAGTGCCTCATACCCGATATTGTGCCCCCCTCCTGCCCCCATGACGGTTCTTTATAGAAATTCTTGATGTCTATACCTTTTGCAATAATTGCGTCCCACTCGTTAAAAATGGGAAGCCCCGCTTCTGTCTCTTCAAGGCTTTCAAATCTTTGACGTGCCCCGACAGACGGCATACGCAAAATCAAATCAAGACCGCCCTGCGAAAGACTGTTGCCGAAAGCGAAACCGCCGGCATTCAAATCATTCCATGATATTTCTTTTGTAACGTTATATTCACAAATAAGCAGTCCTCTTGACGCTCTTCTTGACGCGGCATAGTCGTCTGATACGCTTCTTGCGTCGATAACGTTATACGAATCGACTGCGCCCGCGTATGTAAACGGCACATAGTGAAGCGATGTGTCGGGAAGCGACGTGTTCAGGGTGCCCGGAACTTCAAACGAAGAAAGGTCAAAGTAGTATGTGCCGCCCTCGTCCGGAGAAAACGCCGACCTTTCATAAATAGCTTTCGGCACAGGTGCGCCGAATTTTTCATCAATAGCCCAGATGTCGGTAAAATTCCAATAAAGCCCCTTAAAGGTGTCGGGATTTTTACGGGAAGCCTCCGAAACGCCGTTAAGCGAAATACAGTAAACAACGCGCTCCTGATATTCGTCCGACGCCAAAGGCTGAAGTCCGCAAATAGCGCCGACATTGCCGCTGCCGCTGACAGTGCCCATAGTGTAGCACCTGTTTGTAGAACCGACCTTTGAGCCGAGGTCAATACCGACAACGCCGCCTACGGTATCGCCGCCCGAAACATTTCCGACATTACCGCAGTTTTCAACAACGCCCTCGTTGGTACCTGCAATGCCGCCGATATTGTAGCTGCCCGAAACATCCCCCTTGTTAAGGCACTGCGAAACCGTGCCCCATTCGCTGTTCATACCTACGATGCCGCCGCCGTCTATCGAAGCGCTGACTTTAACATTGCTTGTGCAAGCCCCGACATAGCCTGCGTTATAGCCGACAACGCCGCCGACATAGGTATTGCCGCTTACTGTGCCCTCAACATCAAGGTTCACGACATTTCCGTCAAGATAGCCGAAAAAGCCCTGTCTGTAGCCGCCGTTAACATAAAGCCCCGTAATTCTGTGGCCGTTGCCGTCAAATTCGCCCCAAAACGACTTTTTGTCGGTGCCGATGGGCGTCCACGGATTTTCGCTTCCGCCGAGGTATATATCGGCAAGAAGCTTTACTTTGGCGTCGCTGTACTTATTGCCAGAATTTACCGAATCTCTGAAGGCTTTAAGCTCTTCAAGATTTGAAATTGTATAAGGATTCGCGCTTGTGCCGCTCCCCGGGAGCACAGCGGCGTTTGCCGTTACCGTAAAAAGCCCTGCCGCCATAAGAACGGCGAGAAAAAAGCTGAATATTCGTTTTTTCATATCGTTTCCTCCCTAAAAAATCAAGCCCCGTCTGTTACGGGTTCCTCCCGAAGTTTAAAATCGAACTTCATTTCAAGCATGGAAAAAAGCTCTGCAACCACTTCGTTTGCTATTCTTTTTACATCAAGCCCCGAAATGTATTCAAGCACCTCTTTTTGCTCGGTTTCGGGCACTTTATAAACGCGCATGGCGGCGATAAGAAAGCGTTTTTGTTTTTCTTCAAGCGTGAAATGAATATCGCACTTTTTCTCCATATAATTTCGCATAAGCCCCGCCGTGCCTATCTCGGTCTCGTAAAAATCGCTCTCTTTGTAATCGGGCAGATATTTTCCGAAAATAGACGTAATTTCTGCTGTTGTGTGCAAATATATGTACTCGGCAATTTCGGGCACGGAATACGCTTCGATATACATTTCGCGCAGGTTTTCGTTCAATTCTGTCAAAGCAAGCTGTATTGCGGTCTCGGCGGCATAAACGCACACGGGCGAAACGCCGCCCTGCGCCATATTTCTTGCCGCGGCAAACTGACCGTCAAACATGGCTTCGACAAGCTCTGCCAAAACGCCGTCTTTAGTGCGAAAAATGTTTTGATAGCTGCCCCTTGCAACGCCCGACTCTTCAACAATTTGGCTTACCGTTGTGTTTTTGTAGCCCTGTTTTAAAAAAAGACGGACGCACACAGACAAAATCCGCTTTTTTGTTTCATAGCTCCCTTTTCTCAGGGACATTTTCGGCACTCCTTTCAATCACTAATTAATACGCATACCAATTATAACATACTGTTTATGACAAAACAAGAGGTCCGCGGGAAAAACGTGGATTTTCCGCCGCGAACCTCTTTTTAAAGTGTACACATTATTTATGATGCTTTTATTTAAATATTTATTTTCAACACCTTTGCATTCCGCGATACACTTTTAACAAATCGCGCTGCGCAGGGTAAGATTTTAAAGCATTATGCAGCCGATGGTTAAATTAAGCTTGCAAATGCAAACGTTGCGATCGCACTTATTGTCAGGTGAGTATTTTAATTTGCAATTTCCGAAAAATATCGGGTCTTTTTGTTGTAATGTTATCCGCCCCGAAATCCATCGCCGTTAAAATATCCTCTTTTGTATCGGGAGTCCAAAGCGAAACCTTAACGCCGTTTTCGTGCATAACGTCGCAAAAAAGCTTTGAAGCGCCCATAAAATCGCAGTTCACGCCCAAAGCGCCCAAGTCCTTGCAAAGGCGCGCCGCGCTTTGTGCCGCGCTTTCTTCTGTGCGCTCGCTTTCGGTTATTTCGTGATTGAGCCAATACGGAACAGACGAATTTTCTTTTACGGTATTTACCCAATCGGCAAAAACGCCCGTATAAAACGTTCTTTTTAAAAGCCCGTATTTTTTCAAAACGGCTTCAAGCTCATCCAATCCTTTAAGCGACTTCAAATCAAGATTGAGCTTTATGTTTTCACAGTCCTTCAAAAGCTCAAACGCCTTATAGATATACACGCCCTCGCCTATATGGGGGTTTGCCTTGTGTATCATAACAGGCGTGCGGTTTTCGTCAAAGCTCACGTCAAGCTCGATTATTTCGGCATTGGCGTTTATCGCTTTTTCTACGGACTCAACCGTATTCGGCTTTGTTGAAAGCGCACCCGCGTGGAAAGTTAATGTAGGTTTTTCATCTTTTATTTTCATATCCATCAGCTCCGCATTAATCGAATTCTTTATATTGTATATTGATTATACTCCTTTATATTATTTAGGTCAATATGTAAAGCAATGACAATAAAAGAGCTTCGTCGCACCCCTCTTCGCTTAAAAGCAGTACGAGCGACAAAATAAGCGCCGCGTCGCCGTCTATGTTAAGAGAGCCGAAAACCTTGCCGAGCTTTTCGCCTATATTCCCGAAAAACGCCCCGTTTTTCAGAGCGTCTTTATTATTTTGCTCAATCGGTGTATTGCCGCTTTTTGCATATTCCTTTAAGCTGTCAAGCCAGCCTTCGGGCATCGGCACTCTTTTAGGCTCTGATTTTTCGGCACGCCTTTTTTGTGAATTTTCTTTTATAACACCGTTTCCGACAGCCGCCTGCGCCCGTTTTTGCATTTCTTCAACGCGGCGCACGGCTTCGTCCTGCATTTTCATAATTTCGGTATATGTGTAATCGCTCATAATAAACCCTCACAAAAGCCCGCCGTCTTTTAACAGCGGGATAACGGACATAAGCTTTATAAGTTTTGCCGCCTCGTCCGCTTTTTTTCTTCTGCCCTCCGACAAGAGCGGTTTAAGCGCCGAAATAAAATCGGCGCGCTCGTCGTGCTTGTTAAACTCGCCGATTATCGGCGCAAGCTTTGATATTACCGACAAATCGG
This sequence comes from Ruminococcaceae bacterium UBA6364, assembly GCA_002440045.1. Lineage (GTDB taxonomy): Bacteria > Bacillota > Clostridia > Oscillospirales > Acutalibacteraceae > DTU089. Next base: position 10,906 of record DJRI01000028.1, read on the forward strand.
GAAAACCGATGTTTGAAAAATCAAACGGCACAACGCTTTCGCTCTCTTTTTTCGGGGGCGCGGCGTCGGGCGCTTCGTTTTTGCCGATAATGCCCTCAGCCACCTTTTTTAAATTGTCTATATCGCTTTTTGAAAGCGAATTGAGAATACCCGAAATATCAAGGTCAGACATTAAGATTGCCCCCCGTAAGCTTTTCAAAAAGCGCCTTTGCCGCGTCGCTTTCAAGAATTGTTCGCATTTTATTTTCGTCCGACAAAACGTCTTTGAGCTTTTCTGCGTCTTTTTTGTTCAAATTCTTTTCTATGAAGTCGTTTACGCCGCTTTCGCTCGAAAGCTTTCCGTTTTTGCCGCTTTCGGAGGCTTTTTTTATTATGTCGTTAAAATTAATCTTATCTGCCATTGAAAAAATCTCCTTTTAAAAGTATAATTGTACAGAACGGCAGGGTAACCCGCAATTTATATTATTCTATTCAAGACAAGAGGTGCATATGTGTGCGTATACTCATTCTTTCGGACGCCCACGGCGCAAACTTCAACCTGATTGAAGCGCTTGAAAAAGAGCGCGAAGCCGAGCTTGTTTATTATCTCGGCGACGGCGCAAACGCGGCTGACGATATATTCTATCCGTACCGCAATAAAAAGTGCTTTATAACGCTTAAAGGCAACTGCGACCTCGGCGCGTCTTTCCCCGAGCGCGACATAAGAAACGTAAACGGCGCAAAAATATACGCCTGCCACGGACACAACGAAAACGTAAAATACACTTATTCGCGCCTTAAAGAGCTTGCGCGCGAGAACGGCTGCAACGTCGCTCTTTTCGGTCACACGCACACGCAGTATTGCGATTATGACGACGGGCTTTATCTTTTTAATCCGGGAAGTATAAGAAACGGCGAATACGGCGTTGCGGATATTGAAGAAAGCGGCATTTTATTTACCGAAAAGAAGCTCTTTTAGAAGTATTTTAATTGACAGCGGGTCTTTAATCTGCTAAACTGTTACCATAATAAAGTAAACGGCAAAAAAGCCTTTTTCTTTTAAAAAAATAGGAGTGATATATTTGGATTTCAAAGAAAGTCCGTTTATGTACGGCATCGCCTTTGTCGTTATCGGATTTGTAATCGTGCAGTCCGTGTTTTTCGTTGTAAAAGCATGGAAACGCGCAAAGGAGCTTGGCATAAAACAGGAAACGCTTAAACAGACGGTAACGTCAAGCGCGCTTTTCACGCTCGCACCCGCGCTTGCCATTCTTGCAACGGTAATCGTTCTTGCTTCGTCCCTCGGCATAGTTTTGCCGTGGATTCGTCTTTCGGTCGTCGGCAACCTTGCATATGAAACGGTTGCGGCGCAGACCGTGCTAACAGAACTCCACGGCAGTCTTGACACACCCGTAACAAGCGAAGTCGATTTTGCAGCCATTGCGTGGGTTATGACTCTCGGCATTATCTTCGGCATCTGCCTTGTGCCCTTCCTTTGCAAAAAGATTCTTGACAAGGTGGGCAAGGTTGTAAACAAAAGCGAAAAGAACTCAAAGCTTGCCGACGTTGTTTCGGCGGCGGCGTTTATCGGTATAATCGCGGCGTTTGTCGCACGCGAAATTAACGGCAAGTCAGACACGGGCGACGACGCGGGCTTTCTTTCGATTGCCACGCTTATCGCGTCGATTCTTTTATTTCTGCTTCTTGATTTTGTTTCGCGCAAATTCAAATGGGAAAAGTTTGAGCCGTTTGTTATGCCCGTTTCAATGTTCGGCGCTATGGGCGTTGCAATGCTTCTTTCACAGTTTGCACCCGCTTCGCTCGTAAACTGGACATGGTGGAATTAAGGAGGTGCCTTTAATGAAAAAAACTTATATGGATAAAGTGCACATCTGGGGCAGAATTTGGGTGTTCGCCGCAATAGTTGTGCTTATGTGCGTTCCGCTTGCAATTTCCATTCACTATGACGCTTGGCCCGAAGCAAAAACGGTTTTAAAGGCTCTTTTGTCTGTTGCGCTTATTTATTGGACCTCGGCTATTATCGAAGTTATTACATACACCCCCATGCTCGGCGCGGGCGGCACATATTTAAGCTTTATTACAGGCAACATAACAAACCTCAAGCTCCCCTGCAGCCTTAACGCCATGGAGAATGCAAAGGTTCGCGCAAACTCAGAAGAGGGCGAAGTCATTTCGACCATAGCAATCGGCGTTTCTTCAATCGTTACCACGGTTGTAATAGCAATCGGCGTTCTTTGCTTTACGCCCATTCTTCCCAAAATAACAGCCGAAGGCTCTGTTTTCAAGGCGGCTTTTGACCAGGTGCTTCCCGCACTGTTCGGCGCGCTTGCCGCTTCGTATTTCAGAAAGCACTGGAAGATTTCCATTTTCCCGATTCTTGTGGGCTGCCTTGTTCTTGTTTTTGCACCGGAACTCGGCGTTGGCACGCTTATTTTCATTACCATCATCGCAAGCGTCGGCGGCGCTTTTGCAATGGTAAAGCTTAACATAATTAAATAATCGACCGATTTAACGTTCCCCTCGCACCGAAAAAGTGCGGGGGATTTTTTTCGTCATCGCGCAAAGTGCTTCGGCATAGCAGAACTCGTTCAAGCCGCAAAAGCAATATTTACAATTTATTCACAAAAAAATTCAAAATAGGGGTTGACAAAGTTGTTACTTAGATGTATATTATCAGCAGAATTAGCACTCGGGTGTTGAGAGTGCTAACACTGATAAATCGAAAAGAGGAGCGAAGAAATGCCGCTTTCGGAACGCAAAAACAAAATCCTTAAGCTTATTGTTGAAAGCTACATCGAAACAGGCGAACCGATAGGTTCAAAAGCCCTGTGCGAATGTATGAACAACTCCGTCTCCCCCGCTACGATAAGAAACGATATGGCAGACCTTGCCGCGCTCGGGTTTCTTGAGCAGCCGCACACCTCGGCAGGCAGGATACCGTCTCAGGCGGCTTACCGCTACTATGTAGACAATCTTATGACCGCATACGAGCCGGGCGCCGAAGAGCAGGACCGTTTAAGAATTTGGCTTTCCTCGTTTTCGGGCGAGCCGAACCAGCTTATAGAAAAAGCCGGCAGCATTCTTTCGGAGCTTACAAACTGCGTTGCGGTGGCATCGGCACCGTCGGACAGCGAAGCGCTTATAAAGCGAATCGAGCTTGTTCCGTTAAGCCCGCATACGGCGCTTGTTGTTTTGCTTGCAACGTCGGGCATTTTAAAAAGCGCGGTCGTCAGGGCGGACGCCGAAATAAACGTCGATGTGGCAACGGTGTTTTACAACGTCGTTCAGGCGCACTTTGCGGGCAAATGCGTAAGCGATATTAATATGTCGTTTATACAAACCCTCGTTGCTTCGCTCGGCGACAAGGCGTTTATAATGTCTCCGCTTTTCTGCACGGTTTCGGACCTTTGCTCGCAGGTGGGCAACAAACAGCTTCACTTAAAAGGTCAGTCAAACATCTTAAATCACCCCGAGTTCTCGGATAACGCGTTCCGCCTTATGGACTTTCTCCACAGAGAAGCCCCTCTTGAAACGCTTCTTGACTCTTATAAAAAGCCCCTTAACGTTTCAATCGGAACCGAAAATCCTTATAAAGAGCTTCGCAACACAACGGCGATATTCTCAAAATATTCCGTGGGCGACCGCGACAGCGGCGCAATAGGAATCATAGGCCCTACAAGGATTGACTATGCAAGGCTTATCCCCTATATAAAGCACCTTGCGGGCGTTATAGGCTCGCTTTTGTCGCAAACTCTTAACGAAGAATAGGAGCAAAAGAAAAAATGGATAACGAAAACATCAAAAGCACCGCCGAAGAAACGGCAGAAGAAACCGATATAAAGGGCGGCGAATGTGACGGTATGAAAAATCAAAAGAAAGAAAAAAAGTCCGATAAAAAAGAAACCGAGGCTCTTAAAGCCGAGGTTGAAGCTTTGAAAAAAGAGCTTGCGGACGCAAAAGACTCTCATTTAAGGAGTCTTGCCGAATACGACAATTTCAGAAAGCGCTCTCAGCGTGAAAAAGACGCCGTTTACGGCGACGCAAAAGCAAACACGCTTGCACTGCTTCTTCCTGTTATTGATAATTTTGACAGAGCTGCGGAAAATAAAACAGATGACCCCGAGGTCTACAGAAAAGGCATCGAAATGATTATCTCGCAATTTTCCGACATACTCAAACGCCTTGAGGTTGAACGCTTCGGCGAAGTCGGCGACGAGTTTGACCCCAATATGCACAACGCGGTGATGCACGTTGAAAACGACGAGTTTCCCGCAAACACGATAGCCGCCGTGTTTGAAAAAGGTTACAAAATGGGCGACAGAATCCTTCGTTTTGCAACCGTTCAAGTGGCTAATTAACAGGTAAATTTCTTCACAAATAAATCGGAGGTAATAATTATGGCAAAAACAATCGGTATTGACTTAGGAACAACTAACTCTTGCGTAGCAGTAATCGAAGGCGGCGAGCCGGTAGTTATCGCAAACGTTGAGGGTAACAGAACAACCCCCTCTGTAGTGGGCTTTTCAAAAACAGGCGAAAGACTTGTCGGTCAGGTTGCAAAGCGTCAGGCAGTTGCAAACCCCGACAGAACAATTTCTTCAATCAAACGTAAAATGGGCACCGATTACAAGGTAGAAATAGACGGCAAAAAGTACACGCCCCAAGAGATTTCGGCAATGATTCTCGGCAAGCTTAAAGCCGACGCCGAAAGCTATCTCGGCGAGCCTGTAACCGAAGCGGTTATAACGGTTCCCGCATACTTCACCGACGCACAGCGTCAGGCAACAAAGGACGCAGGCAAAATTGCTGGTCTTGAAGTTAAAAGAATTATCAACGAGCCCACAGCGGCCGCTCTTGCATACGGCATTGATAAAGAAGCCGACCAAAAGGTTATGGTTTACGACCTCGGCGGCGGCACGTTCGACGTTTCGATAATCGAAATGGGCGACGGCGTTCAGGAGGTTCTTGCAACCGCAGGTAACAACCACCTCGGCGGCGACGACTTTGACCAGAGAATTATCGACTGGCTTGTTGCAGAGTTCAAGAAAGAAAACGGCGTTGACCTTTCAAATGATAAAATGGCTATGCAGAGACTTAAAGAGGCTGCCGAGAAAGCAAAAATCGAGCTTTCGGGCGTTACCTCCTCCGCTATTAACCTTCCCTTTATCACAATGACCGAGGCAGGTCCGCTTCATCTTGACACAACTCTTACAAGAGCTAAATTCAACGAGCTTACGTCAGACCTTGTAGAAGCTACAATGGGCCCCGTTCGTCAGGCAATTCAGGACTCCGGTCTTAAAATTTCCGACATCAACAAGGTTCTTATGGTCGGCGGTTCTTCAAGAATCCCCGCTGTTCAGGACGCTGTTAAATCCTACACCGGCAAAGAGCCTTTCAAGGGCATCAACCCCGACGAGTGCGTTGCTATAGGCGCAGCTCTTCAGGCGGGCGTTCTCGGCGGCGACGTTAAGGGACTTCTTCTTCTCGACGTTACTCCCCTTTCACTCGGCATTGAGACTCTCGGCGGCGTTTGCACAAAGATAATCGAAAGAAACACCACCATTCCCACAAAGAAGAGCCAGATTTTCTCAACTGCCGCTGATAACCAGACCTCGGTTGAAATCCACGTTCTTCAGGGCGAAAGAGAATTTGCAAAAGACAATAAAACGCTCGGTATGTTCCACCTTGACGGCATTCTTCCGGCACGCCGCGGCACTCCCCAGATTGAAGTAACCTTTGATATAGACGCAAACGGCATCGTTCACGTTTCCGCAAAGGACCTCGGCACGGGCAAAGAGCAGTCAATCTCTATCACCGCATCTTCAAATATGAGCAAGGACGACATCGACCGCGCAGTCAAAGAGGCAGAGCAGTTTGCCGCAGAAGACAAAAAGCGCAAAGAGGCTGTTGACATTCGCAACGGCGCAGACCAGATGGTATTCCAGTGCGAAAAACTCATCGACGAAAACGGCGATAAGTTTGAAGAAGCCGACAAGAACGACATCAGAAGCAAGATTGACGCTCTTAAAGAGGCTCTTAAAGGCGAAGACATTGACCTTATCAAGTCAAAACAGGAAGAGCTTCAGACAAAGTTCTATGAAATATCCGAAAAGCTTTACAAAGCGCAGGGCGGCGCACAGGGCTTTGACCCGAACGCGGCTTCTCAGGGCGGCGCTCAGGGCGGCACCGACGAGAACGGCTATTATGAAGCGCCCTACACCGATGTAAACGAATAATTAATTAGCGGGTATAGTTTATGGCTGATAAAAGAGATTATTATGAGGTTTTGGGGCTTTCTAAAAGCGCAACGGCAGACGAAATAAAAAAAGCCTACCGTTCGCTTGCGAAAAAGTATCACCCCGACCTTAACCCCGGCGACAAGGACGCCGAAGCAAAGTTTAAAGAAGTTAACGAAGCTTACGAGGTCCTTTCAAACGCCGAGAAAAAAGAAAAATATGACCGTTTCGGCTTTGCCGGCGTTGACCCGAGCTACGGCGCGGGTCAGGGCGGCGGCGCCGGCGGATTCGGCGGCTTCGGCTTCGGCGACGGTGCCGATTTCGACCTCGGCGATATATTCGGCTCGTTTTTCGGCGGCGGTTTTTCAAGCGGCTTTTCGGGCGGACGGAGCAATCCGAACGCCCCGAGACGCGGCAACGACATTCAGACGGGCATTTCGCTTACGTTTGAAGAGGCTGCAAAGGGCTGCACCAAAACAGTTGAATTTATGCGCATAGAGGTATGCGACGAGTGCCAAGGCTCGGGCGCGGCAAAGGGAACTTCGCCGCAGACCTGCCCCGAATGCAACGGCAGAGGTCAGATAAACGTTCAGCAAAAGACCCCGTTCGGCACAATTTCGACATCAAAGCCGTGCCAGAAATGCGGCGGCAAAGGTACTTATACACCAAATCCGTGTCCGAAATGCCGCGGCGCAGGCAGAATAAGACGCCCCGTCAAAATGCAGGTTAACGTTCCCGCAGGTATTGACGACGGTCAGGCTTTCACCGTTCGCGGCGAGGGCAACAAAGGTCTTAACGGCGGCCCGGCGGGCGACCTCAGAGTCGGCGTAAGCGTAAAACCGCATCCTTTCTTTGAACGCGACGGCTTTAACGTCTGGTGCGACGTTAAAATATCGTTTGCACAGGCGGCTCTCGGCGATGAAATCACCGTACCCACGCTTGACGGTCAGGTTAAATATTCCGTTCCCGCAGGCACACAGCCCGGAAACGTATTTAAACTCAAAGGCAGAGGTATTCAGATGGTCGGCTCATCAAAGCGCGGCGACCAGCTTGTAAGAATGAATATCGACGTCCCCAAAAACCTCAACGAAAAGCAGAGAGAGCTTCTGAAAGAGTTTAACGACTCGCTCGGCGGCAAAAAAATAGACGACGAGAAAAAAGGCTTTTTCGGCGGTAAGAAAAAGAAATAAAACAAACAAAAACCCTAAGGCTCACAGAAGCTTTAGGGTTTTCCTGTTTTTTGCGGTCCGGACTTTTTTACGGCACCGTTTTTTAATTATACAAACACAGCATAAGCAGCGCAAGAATGAGCATATGCACAGGGTAAAATCCGTAGAAAAGCGCACGCACCCCGCGGTTATGAAGTCCTTGCCTTCCGCGGTAAAGCCAAATCGGAATAAGCGAAAGAAGCGCAAGCCCCTGCTCGGGCAGTTCAAACGTGTGCGAAAACAGCGTAACGGGGAACGTAAGTCCGCCTATTAAACAGCAGTGAATTACAGCCATACTTATGACCTGGCAAAGCTTTTGCCACGGGCGCTCGCCCGTAAAGAAGAAGAACAAAAGCACCGTCAGCACGCCCTCGCCGCCGTAGTCGACCATAAGAAGCGTTCCGACAAGCCAGCCCGCTAAAGATATGAGCACGCCCGCTATAACCGTCAAAACAGGCTTGCCGCGTTTTTCGACGGCTCTTACTCCGAACATACACAAATGCGCAAGAAGGAACGTCCAGATAACGTTTTGATGGAACGGGTCGAACGGCGTGCCGCCGTACATAAGGTCAAACGGCACCTCCGAAATAATTGCGGCAATAAGAAGCCGCAAGGCGTATTTTTTAAAATTCTTTGTTCTGCGAAAGCCCTCTGCCGACAAAAAGGCAAAAATCGGAAACGCCATACGCCCTATTGCCGAAAGCCACTCCTGGTCTGCAAGAAGGGTCGCCCACAAATGGTCGCAGAGCATAAGAGCCATTGCCAAAATATGAAGCGAAAACGAGCTTACAGAAAATCTTTCTTTATTTTTTACTTCCATTTAATCAGCTCCCAAACCGACAAAGGAGAAAAACCCCCGAGAATGCGGAAAATAAAGCTTTTAGGGCGACCGGGTTCGACTCTCTTATGCTTATGCGTTAATAAACAGAATTGACGAAGCAAGCATTACCTGCCCCCAAAAATATGTAACTATGTTGAATATTTTAAGCGGATAGCTTTTGCCCTTGCCGCCGAAAAGAATTACCGCAAGGGACGCGTCCGAAAGCACAAAGAAAAACGAGCCGACCGTGAGCACCAGCGCGGCATAAATTCCGCCCTCGGCACCCGAAAGATAATATTTTATGCCGAGCGCCGACGCTTTTAAAAACATTACGGTAATTATTACGGCATAAAGTATTACGGCGTATTTCACGGGCTTCGGGTTAAACTTCATTTTAATAGCAAATATAGCTATTGCGAAGCTTATTATAATAATAACCGCACCGACCGAAAACTCAATAAGATTAAACTGCTTATAATCGGGGAAAAGCTTCGGCAGTGTTTTTACATATGCGGCGATATACACAAGGTGGCCTATAAGAAAGCTTGTAAAACCTATTGCAAAATAAGTATTTGACGACTTTGCATGAAGAAAATAGTCGCCTACCCAGCCGAACGCAAGACCCACAAGCATCATTATCGCATACTGCGAAGTGTTGCCCGCAATGAGCACCGACAAAACGCCGATTAAGACAAACAGCGTGGCGCAAATCATTTTTAAAACAAGGGATTTAAAACATTTTTGCGGCCAAAGCGCCTTTAAATACCACGGGGTAAACACCGCTTCAAGAACAAGACACAGGCAAAAAAGAATTTTCAAAATCAAAATAACGCCCCCAAAAAGCTCTTCTGTATATTACGCCGAAAAATCACGCTGCGTGAAAAACGACAAAATAACGCTTTATTGCCCGTTAATTTTAACATATTTCACAAGTATTTTCAATAGAAAACGTTAAACTTTTAACATTTTGCCCTCAAGCTCTCCGTGCCGCTCGCAAACATACGCAAAAATTCCGCCGTTATCTTTAATTTTTCCGTTGAAAAGCGCATAGACTTTTACCTTTTTGCCTGTCATGGCTTCGTCAATCGGAATGTAATACGTATAGTTTTTGTCAACTCTTGCAACAAGATGTTCAAACACGTTCGACGGATATGCCGGCGCTCTTTCGGGCGCGCCGTAAATAACGCCGTCGCACATAGCCATACAATAAACGCCCTCGTTGCCGCAAACAGCGTTCACGGCAACTGCAATAAACCGTTTTCTGTCGCTTTTTTCAACCGTAAATTCGCCGCAATAAGCCGTTTTTGCAGGCACGCGCGAATAATCGCTCAAAAGATTTGAGACGCGCGCACCTGAAAGCTTTATTTCATTTTTATCTTTGTCAAAAATACGAACGGAATAAATTCTGTCCATGGGGCAGGGCAGACGGAAATATTTCATCTCTTTGCCCAAAGCATAGACGGCGCGCATTCTCGAACCGCTTATTTTCACCGTGTTGTGCACCTTGTGCACAATAATTTCGTTCTCATCATCGAAAAGTCTTTCAAGACTTTTAAGGGGCGCTTTGTTCCACAGTGAGAGGTCGGAAGAAAACGTGCCGCTTTCTGGCGCGTCGATTATTCTGACTTCTTCGCGCTCTGAATCCGCTTTGAAATATTCGATTTCAAGGTACTCACCGCACACGCTTTCTTCAAGCGAAAGCCTGAGACAGCCGCCGTTTATTCTTAAACCGCCCTCGTAATAAACGGATTTTGTGTCATATACGCTGTTTTTGTTTCCGTCAAAAACAATATCGGAATCACATCCGCGCAAATAATACCCGGGCTGTGAAAAGAATGCGTCGCGCGCCTCTTTAACGGCTTTGATTTTCGTTTCGCCCGCGCGCCTTAAAGAGCGCATTTCAAGGCTGTCGCTGTCCGCCGAAAAAGCGGTCGCTTCATAAAGCGCTTCGGCGTTTTCGGGAAGCTCGCATTTTTTCAGTTCCGAGGCGAACACAGGCGCCTTTTCTGTATTGTCAAACGCGCCGAGAGTATATTTTTTGCCGCCGAAAAGAATTTCGCCGCCGTTTGACGCAACAACTTTTACCTCGCTTAAATTTCCGTCTTTCCCGTGAATTACTTCATAAGTACAGTTTTCAAGGCAATAAGACGCACAATTTTCAAACGCAACCTCCAGAAGCACCGCTCGAAACGGCGGTACTTCGACATCTACTCTATCGCCGTAAGAAAATGTGCCCAAAAGCTTTTCATAAGGGTGGTGAAGTATGACTTTTACGTTTCCTTCGCCGAAAAAACCTATTTCGGAATTGAGCTTTACAGTATTTACAATCGGCTGCCAGGTGCCGTTGCCCATAACGATAAACCGCTTTTCAGAGCTGCCGCGCGACACGCTGTTAAAGCCGAAAAGCGCGCTTGTGTCAAGCGCATTCACAAGAATTTCGCGATTTTCACGCTGAAGGTTAAATATTCTCGCAAGCTTTGCGTGCTCGCTGTCACGCATAAGCCACGGATTGCCGTAAACAGAGGGCGAAAGAATAAGCCCGCGCCCGAACGCCTGATATATAAGGTCGTCTTCAAAATAATCTATGCTTGACGAAATGCACACGCCGTGGTCATCTGTAAGCCGTTTAAAACCGGGCACATTGCCGCGATAAAAAATTGCCGCCCTGTTGTGAGAAGCCGTTATTTCGTTTACAAGAAACACATCAACATATGTTTCTCTGCCCTCCCACAAAAATGTGGTGGCATATTTATTGCCGCTGCCGAAGTCAAGGCGGTGGTTTAAAAGAATAAGGTCAGGGCAGTATTTTCTGCAATTTTGCATCATTTCGCAAAAATATTTTCTTTTATTTCTTCTAAGAGTACCGCAAACGCCGTCAAATTTAAAAAGCTCAAAATTAAAATCTCTGCAAAGAGAGGTCATAAGCTCTATGCGCTTTTTTGCGTCGTCGGGCGTTTTGCCGAAGCCGTCGGGGCCGCCCCATATCCCGAGGCGAATGCCGCTTTCGGCGGCTTTTTTTGAGATTACACCGAAGCCGTGCGGATATTGCTTTTTAAATTTTTCGCTTTCAAACGTGCCGTACGTTTTGTCGGCTCCGTCAAGATTGCCCGCGTCCCACGCATAAATATCAAGCTTTGCGCCGTATTCTTTAAAAAGCCAATTAAAATACTCAAGGTTTTTAAGCGTCCGGTTTTCGGTTGACCCTTCGTTTGTGCTGTTTATCCATGAAAAATAGTGCGAGCGTGACGGCTCGCTTTCATATGCTCCCGAAACGGGATATTTTTTGTTTTCCATATACTCCCCCGAAAAATTTTGATTGCCGTTTTTTATTCCGCCATTATATGAAGCGACAAAAGCTCGCGGTTTTCTATTTTTTGCTGGACGGAAACGGCGTGCGGCTCAAGATAATCCCAATTGCCGTTTGTAAGGTGCAATTCTTTAAGCGCATTTATGACAGAGCGCGACACGTCCTCGATTATTTCGGCTTTAAAAGAGGCTGTTTTTTCGCTCGTTTCTTCGCACAAAAGAAATTCAAGCACCTTTTCGCTGTCGCCGAGCAAGGGAAGCGCTTTCATTCCCTTTAAGCACCACTTATAATACGGCATATAGCGGTCATTTAAAAGATATATTGCCGAAGCGATGTTTGTTACAAAGCCGTTTAAACAAAGCGCGGCGGCGCCGTATTCTTTTCGCCTGCACGAGCGCGGAAAATTATACTGCCCATACTGTGCGGCGGACGAAAGGCGCGCGGCTAACTTTTTTAATTTAACGTCTTTTGGGTAGCCCTTTAAAAGCTCGTTTCTTATTTTTGTAAACTCGCCGTAATTATCGCAGAACACCTTGCCGTTTACTGCGGAAGCAAGAGCATATTCGGGGATTTTTCGCCACTCGTCAAGCGTTTTCGGCACACCTTCTGCGCCTATAAGCGATTTATAAAACCCCGCAGTAGAAAACACGCCGCGCCGCGCCGAAAAAAATGCGCTCGCGTCGTTTCTTTTTATTCCGCAATACTCTTTCGGAAGCGCGTTATATGCTTTTTTAAGCGCAGTACCGTATTTTTTGAAAGCATTTTCTTCAAGAATAAGGCAAAAGCCCGCGTCAACGTCGTGGTCCAAAGAAATTTCATCGTCAAAACCGAAGCATTCGCTGCCCTCGCCGACAAGCGCCGCAGCGGAAAACGGACGGCATAAAGCCGCCTCGCCCGAAAAAAGGCGGTCTGAATATTCGTTAAAAAATCTTTCACTCACCTCGATTATGTGCATAAATACCGTTCGCCCTTTCTTCAAGCTCCCACTGTTCAAAAAATCTTCCGAAATATTTAAACGCGTCGGCGCATTTTTCGCAGTTAAAAGCATAATAGCCGTCGCGCACATTGCGCTCGTCGTTAAGCGCCGCAAGGGCGCTGTCAAGACAGGCGTTTACTTTATCGCCGCGGTTTTGTTTGTCGTACAAAAACGCCGCATTGCAATATGTCACGGCGATTTCTGAAAAATTTTCGCCCGTGAGCGACAGCACATAAAGCGCTTTTTCAAACGCATTTCCTGCGCCGTCAAAATCGCCCGTATCCGTAAGCGCAAGCCCGTAATTGTTGAAAAAGCCCGCAAAGCGATAGTCGCCCTCGGATATATTTTCAAGATACAGCCCATATGCCTTTTTATAAAGCGGCAAGGCTTCACTTGCTTTATTAAAGCACTTTAGCGTGGTTGCGCTGTTAAGATAAGTATTTGCGGCGGTAATGCCGCCGACGAAGCGGTTTTCTGTGAGCGTTACCGCTTCGTTTACAAGTTTTATCGCTTCTTTTTCGTTGCCCGTTCTTCTGTGATAGCCGATAAGCTCGTTAAGAATGGTAATTTCGGCGGCACTATCGCCGTATTCTCTTGATAATTTTAAATTTTCATAAAGGTAAGCGCCCGCTTTTTCCACCTCGTTTTTTGAAAAAAGCAGGTCAAGCTCCCTTATTATTTTTTCGCCGTCAAGCTTCATTATTAGAACGCCCAGTTGCCGTTTTCAAATATCTTGTAAGCCTTGCCGTCTTTAAAGCCGGTTATGCACATATCGGGGCTGCCGACCATAAAGTCAACGTGAATCATACTGTCGTTTATGCCAAGCTCTCTGCACTCGTCAAGCGACTTGTTCTGGAAGTCGTCAATAGTGTCGCAGAAGCCCCTGCCGAGAGCAACGTGGCAGCTTGCGTTTTCATCGAAAAGCGTGCTATAGAACAAAATGTTCATATTTGAAATGGGGCTGTCGTAGGCTATAAGAGCAAGCTCGCCGAGGTATCTTGCGCCCTCGTCCATAGAAAGCATTTTGTCAAGAAGCTCTTTGCCCTTTTTCGCCTGCCACTCTACAGCGCGGCCGTCTTTAAACGTGATTGAAAAGTCCTCTATCAACTGACCCTGATAAGAAAGCGGTTTTGTTGCAACGAGAGTACCCTCGGCAAAGCCCTTTTTGGGAGAAATGAAAACCTCTTCCGTAGGAAGGTTCGGGTTGAAATAGTTGCCGCCGAGCGTGTATTCACCGCCGCCGCACCAATGGCCCTCGGGGATAAGCGAAGCCTTGAAATCGGTGCCGTTTGAGCTTTTGTACTGAAGATAGTCAAACTTCATAGAGTTAAGATAATCGCAGTGCTTTTTAAGCTCTTCGTTGTGGCGCTCCCACTCTTTTATGGGGTCGCTTTCTTTTGTTACATAAACCGTCTTTAAAATAGCCTCCCACAGCATTTCATAAGCCTTGCGCTTTGTTTCGCCGGGGAACACCTTTTTTGCCCACTCGTAAGAAGGAACTGCGGCAATAGTCCACTGATATTTGTTTTCGAGAGCGTCAGTGTAGGGCTTTGTGATTTTGTAGCGCGCCATTGCGGACTTTTGCATTTTCTCCTGATTTACGCCTTTAAGTCCGTCTGGGTCTTCGCTTTCGATATAAATGCAGCAGGGAACCTCTTCAACCATACATTTAAGCTTTTCCTCCTGCCAGGCGGGAACGGTTGAAAGAGATTTAAGCGTGCGATAGCGGTAATTGAGCTTGTCTATCTGCTGATAGGTCCAATCAATAAGAACCTTTGAAGCGCCCGCTTTGTAGCACTCTTTAACGAGAAGCGTTGCAAATTCGTATTGGTCGGCAGAAATAACGAGCCTTACAGGCTGACCCTTTTTGATGTTTGCGCCGACTCTTGCTATAAGCTCGGCGTATTTTTTCATAATTGTTTTAGTCAAAACAAAACACCTCTTTGTTTTAATTTATTACAAGGTTAAACGGTATATCCGCTGTGTAAGCGCCGATTTTGTCGGGATTAGCGCTTAGGCATAAGAGGGGCGAACCGATACGCCCTAAAAGCTTTATTTTCCGCAT
>DJRI01000093.1:0-24538 GCA_002440045.1 Ruminococcaceae bacterium UBA6364
AATTCATTCTGAACATTTTTCCAAGCCCCTTTCCCTTGTAAAACTGTAGGGGGCTGTAAGTTTTTTACAGCCCCTGTTTTTATTGAAATCACTTGAAAATGCCCGAGCCGGATTATTTTACCGTCAGTCTGACGGCAAAAGCGAAATTTCCTCTCCGATACCCTGCCATTTTCCCTCTTTACAGAATGAATAAAATTGGTTATAATATGTATTTGTAAAAATATGTTATCGGGTAGGATGATTATGAACCGTTAATATTTCTTTTTTCGCACCCTAATTTTATTATCGAAAGGAAATTATATATGCTTCAATTTGAAGAATTAAGGCTTGAGCTTCTTTCTTACGGCGACAAGCTTAAAGACCTCGCGGAGGCTCTCGGTCTTTCAAAGATGAAAGACGAAGTGAAAGAGCTTGAAGCCGAAAGCGCGAAAGACGGTTTTTGGGACGATATTCAGAACTCTCAAAAGGTGCTTCAGCGCACAGCGGCGCTTAAAAACAAGATAAATGCTTATGACGACCTTGCCGCTTCGTTTGACGACACACTCACTTTAATAGAACTTGCAAACGAGGAGGAGGACGAAAGCCTTTTGCCCGAGTGCCGCGGCAGTGTTGATACCTTTATTTCAACGCTTGAGTCGATGACTCTTTCAACGCTTCTTTCGGGCGAATACGACTCAAAGAATGCCATTCTTACCTTCCACGCCGGTGCGGGCGGCACCGAGGCGCAGGATTGGGCGCAGATGCTTTTCAGAATGTATAACCGCTGGGGCGAGCGCCACGGCTTTAAGGTTTCGACTCTTGACTATCTCGACGGCGACGAGGCGGGCTTGAAATCGGCTGTTATTCTTATTGAGGGCGAAAATGCCTATGGTTATATGAAGAGCGAAAGCGGTATTCACAGACTTGTGCGCGTTTCGCCGTTTGACGCTTCGGGCAGACGCCACACGTCGTTTGCTTCGCTTGAGGTTATGCCCGAAATCGACGACAGTATTGAAATCGAAATCGCCCCCGAGGATATTAAAATGGACGTTTACCGCTCGTCGGGCGCAGGCGGACAGAAGGTTAACAAAACCTCGTCTGCGGTTCGCCTTACGCACATACCCACGGGCATTGTCTGCGCGTGCCAGGTTGAGCGCAGTCAGCACCAGAACCGCGAGGTTGCAATGCGTATGTTAAAGTCAAAGCTTGTTGAGATAAAAGAGCGTGAGCATCTTGAAAAAATAAGCGACATCAAGGGCGTTCAGAAAGAAATTGCCTGGGGCAGTCAGATTCGTTCATACGTCTTTATGCCCTACACGCTTGTTAAGGACCACAGAACGGGCTTTGAAAACGGCAACATCAACGCGGTTATGGACGGCGACCTTGACGGATTTATCAACGCATACCTTAAAATGCAGGCAAACGAGAAAAAAGACTGATTAACTTTGCGGAGCCGTCATATGTGGCGGCTCCGAATAAATTCTGTACGGGGCTGTAAAAAAAGCCCGGACCGCAAAAAGCAGAAAAGCGGCGTTTAGCATTCGATTAATTCATTCTGAACGTTTTTTACAAGCCCCTTTTCTGTATAAAATTGCGTGAAGGCCGAAAAAAATTTTTTCAGCCCCAATTAAAAGAGTGTTTTTATGGATATTAAAAAAGAAGCGTTAAAAAAGCATTATGAATGGAAGGGCAAAATAGAGGTTTCTCTGCGCTGCCCAGTGTCAACGCGCGAAGATATGGCGCTTGCCTATACGCCGGGCGTAGCAGAAGCGTGCCTTGAAATACAAAAAGACCCCGAAAAATCGTTTGAGCTTACGCGGCGCGCAAACCTTGTGGCGGTTGTCACGGACGGCACGGCGGTTCTCGGCTTGGGCGACATAGGACCCGAGGCGGGCACGCCCGTTATGGAGGGCAAATGCGCGCTGTTTAAAGAGTTTGCCGACGTGGACGCGTTCCCGCTTTGCATAAAATCAAAAGACGTTGACGATATTGTTAAAACGGTATATCTTCTTTCAGGCTCGTTCGGCGGCATCAATCTTGAGGATATTGCCGCACCGCGCTGCTTTGAGATTGAAAAAAGGCTTAAAGAGCTTTGCGACATTCCTATTTTTCACGACGACCAGCACGGCACAGCCGTTGTTGTTACGGCGGCGCTTATAAACGCGCTTAAAGCTGTAAAAAAAGATATTCACGCCGTGCGTGTTGTTATAAACGGACTCGGTGCGGCAGGCACCGCAATAGCAAAAATGCTTATTTCGGCGGGCGTCGGCGACCTTATATGCGTTGACCGCAGCGGAATAGTCTCAAAAGATTCGGTCGAATTGGGCGAAGAGCGCTGCCGACTTCTTGAAAAAACAAACAAATCGGGCGTTTGCGGCTCGCTTAAAGACGCAATTAAAAACGCCGATGTTTTTATTGGCGTATCCGCACCGAATATTCTTTCTTCGGACGATATTAAAACAATGGCAAAGGACGCAATTGTTTTTGCCATGGCAAACCCCACGCCCGAAATTATGCCCGATGAAGCAAAAAAGGGCGGCGCGGCGATTGTCGGCACGGGGCGCTCCGATTTTCCGAACCAGATAAACAACGTGCTTGTTTTCCCGGGGGTTTTTCGCGGCGCGCTTGACGCAAAAGCCACGGAAATAAACGAAGAGATGAAGCTTGCCGCGGCATATGCGCTCGCTTCGCATATACCCGACAGCGAAATAACCGCAGAAAATATTATCCCCTCGGCGCTTGATAAAAGCGCGGCGCTAAAGGTTGCCGCCGCCGTTAAAGAAGCCGCCGAAAAAAGCGGAGTTACAAGAAAAAGCACGGTACAGAACCGCCGTTAAAGCAGTATAAAAATCCCGAAAGCCTTGTTACTAAGTCTTTCGGGGATTTTGTTTTATAGGCATAAGATGGTCGAACACGGATTCGCCTCTCTTATGCCTGAATTTTACAGAGCGGTCAGTTTTCTATAATCTGCGGATTAAAAAGAAAGTCGTAAATATTCACCGTAAGCACGCCGTTTTCGTCATAGGTTTCGGGAACAACGTCTTTTGTTACAATGATTTTTTTAAAAGAATCTTCAATCTTTTTAAAAGGTCTTACTTCCTGTTCCTGCTTTTCTTCGGTCGGCAGTGAATACGCCGACTGAATATAATATCTTTTAGAGCCGAGGTTGCACACAAAATCGACTTCAAGCTGTTTTCGCTCCAAAACGCCGCTGCCGTTACGCTGTACCACGGGCACAACACCCACATCAACATTGAAGCCGCGCATTTTAAGCTCGTTATATATTACATTTTCCATAGCGTGAGTCTGCTCAAACTGACGGAAATTTATGCGCGCATTTCTCAACCCCAAATCGGAAAAATAGTACTTTTTAGGCGTATCGATATACGCTTTGCCTTTTATGTCATAACGCTGTACGGCTTCAATAAGAAACGCGTCTTCAAGGCATTTAATATACTTATTTATAGTGTTCGTCGTTATTTTGCTGTTTTTTACCGAGCGAAAAGTATTTTTCAGCTTTTCGGGGTTAGTCAAAGAGCCGATAGATGATGAAAGAATGTTCAATAAATCCTGAAGCTCGTCCTCTTTTTTCAGCCTGTTACGTTTAACAATGTCGCGTATATATATTTCGTCAAACAGATTCTGAAGCGTTCGCGCCTTGTCATTTGCGTTTTGGCGAAGCACAACAAGAGGGATTCCGCCGTACATCATATATTCGGTCAACCCCTCGTATTTGTCGCCTTTATATACGCTCATAAATTCGGCAAACGAGAGCGGAAACATTCTTATTTCATCGCCGCGTCCTGCAAATTCCGTAATGATGTCGCTCGAAAGAAATTTTGCATTGCTGCCTGTGACATATACGTCAATATTGCCCTTGCGCAAATACCCGTTTAAGACACTTTCAAAGCAATCCAAAAGCTGAACTTCGTCAAGCAAAAGGTAATAAGTCTTTTCATCCTTGATTTGAGCGCGTATATATGCCATAAATTTTTCGGGGTCAGCTTTTCTGTTTTCTTTTTCAAGTTTAATAAGGCTTTCGCCGATAGAAAGCAAATCTTCGGCAGAGTCAAACGCAAAGCGAATGATGTGGTCGGCTTTGACGCCCTCCGAAATCAGATAATTATAAAAAATTGTATTGAGCAGATATGACTTTCCGCATCTGCGAATGCCGGTTATAACCTTAACAAGACCGTTTTCTTTTCGGTCTATCAGGGCAGATAAATATAAATCACGTTTAATTTCCACAATGCACCTCAAATGAAGATTTTTGTAACAATTTACATTTTTCTTTATTATATTCTTGCCAAACAGCAAAGTCAACATTCAAAATGAATATTTCTGTAACAATTTACAAAAATCTTCATTTGAAATAAGCATAAGAGAACGAACCCCGACGGCCGTAAAGTAAAACAGCACAGCTACCTGTTGCATAACTGTGCTGTTTTTTTGTGTTATTTTAAAAATTCGGCGTCTTTTTCGGGAATCTCTTCGTGTTCTATTGAAGAAAAGCGTTCTGCCGTTACTTTAAGTCCGTATTTCTCGCGCAAGCGCAGAATTTCTTTCATCTCGGGCGAATTGTGGTGTCTGTCAAGCGCTTCTTTGGACTCCCATTTGTCAACAAGAAGAACCGTGTCTTCGGAAAGCGAAACGAAATATTCATACCCCGCATTCCCGCTTTTCTTTCTGATTTTTTCGGCGGTTCCGCTATTTTCCATTTCTTCTGAGAACGCACGCGCGTTTTCTCCGATGTAATAAAGATTTACTGTAATCATCTTACACCTCGTTAAAATATTTTACGATAAACTCCGTAACCGCGCCGAACATCGGGTGATTGCGAGAATCACAGCCGTCCCAATTTTCCCAAAGGGTTGTTGCACCGTGCTTCATCATATTATAAAACGAATTTTCGCCTTTGCTTGTAAGAAGCTTTTTTGCCAGCTCTTTTTCGCCGTTTTCGCAAAGCGTTTTTATTAATACATACGTTCCGAAAATGCCCGTGTCAAACTCGCCGAGCTTTTCGTATTTTTCGACAATGTTTTCAAGCGTTTTTTCGTTTCCGAGCCCCAAATCGAACCCGAAAGCGTCAGCCGCTTCGACAGAGCCGAAAAACGCGCCGCTTTTTTCGTCAAAATATTTTTCAAGAAAAGCCTTTTTAATGCGCTCGGCTCTTTCTTGCAATCTTGAAGAGTCTTTTTTGAGAGTTTTTGAAATTTCAATTACGCACATAAGCGCCCTGATGTAAAAATAAGTGTTCACAAACGGCTCGGGCAAGCGGTTTTTGTTGTGCGGCGCGCACCAATCGCCGAGACACCAGCCGCCTTTTTCGCCGCGCACAACAAGCGAGTTTTCGCTGTGCGACTCCATATAATCAAGATAAAGCAGCATATTGGGATAATATTTTTCAAGAATGTTTTTGTCGCCGTAAAACTCATAAAAATTGTAAGGCACAAAAACCATTGCGCCGCCCCAGCCGCCGGGACCGCCACCGCCGCCGTAAAACGGTGCGGTGTGTTCGACGTGACCGCTGAAAATATCCTGACTGTCGGCTATGTCATCAAGCCATTTTCTGTAAAGAGCCTCTGCGTCAAAGCACGTCATAACGGCACGCGACGCAAGCTGGCCGTCGCCCGTGTAGCCGAGCCTTTCGCGGTGAGGGCAGTCCGACGGCACAGAACAGTGAATGTTGTCAAGCTGGGTTCTTATAAACGCGTCAAAAATCCATTGCAAAACGGGGTCCGACGATTTAAAAGAGATTATTTTCTTTATATCGGTGTGCGCAACGCAGTATTCCAAAACCTCTGCTTCACCCAAAACTTCAAAATAGCGCGCGCCGTGCCATGTGAAATGCTGATGAAGCGCCGCTTTACAGCTGCCGTCGTAAATATATTCTTCACACTGCATTCTGCCCCTGCCGCCCGAATAGTGAAAATCAAGAGAGCCGTCGCTTTTAAGCTCCTCTGCAAAGCGCAGCAGGCAGCGCTCGTCCAAGGCGGCGCCGTCTTTGATTTTTATTACGGGGAAGCCGGCAACATTTTCGCCGATGTCATAAATTGCATAGTCGCCGCGCCTGAAAATGCATTTCGGGTAAAGCTTTCTGACAACTCTGTCCTCGGGGTAATTTGAAAGTCTGAAAAGCGAAAGGGGCGCCGCTTCTTCGTCGCATTTTTTCCATTCGCCGAAGGTCGGTTCTGTTGAAAAATCGTAATTTCCGCGGCGCAAATCCTGCGTTTCGCCGAAATATATGTTGGCGCGCGTGATAAACGACTTTGTAAAAAGAGTATCGCCGTCGCTTTTTGCGATTATTTCACCGTCTTTTGTTATTTTAAAGCAGAGCTTTAAAAAGCCGTATTTATTAATACCCTCGTTGCGGCTTTCGTGCTGGCAGTACCAGCCGCCGCCGAGGTGAAATACAACGGTGTTTTTGCCGTCAACAAGAAGGTCCGTTATGTCAAAGCGCTCGTAATACACCCTGTAAGTGAGCGTGTCGAATATCGGATAGCACAAAACCGAAAGGTCGCGCGCGTTATAGTTGCTCCACGCGGGCGCAAAAAGTCTGTCGCTTACGCTTTTGCCGTTGACAAAAATTTCGGAAAACCCGAGAGCGGAAACCGTAAGATAAACCCTGTTTTTATCGTGGGTATGGGTGTAATTAAAGCTTTTTTTGACAATTGCCGCTTCAAGCTCCTTATTAAAAGAGAGCCACATACAGCCGTCAAAAACAAAGCTTTTTTCAACCTTAATATATCGCGCGCCGTCTTTTTTATACGTCACGCCGCACTTTGCAAAGCCGTTTTTTTCAAAAAACGGCAAAAGCTCTGCGGGGGCTTCGGCAAAAAGTGTTTCGCCGCCGAGCTTTTTAACCTCGCTAAAAGCGGCAGAAAGTATTTTTGAGCCGTGCTTAAAGCGCCTGTATTCTTCTTTTATGAAAATATTTGAAACTTCAAACGTTTTTTCGTCCGTCCTTTTTATAACGGCGCTCCCCATAACTTCGTCTACAAGAACAAAGCTTGAAGAAAACGTGTTTTCATCTATATTCTTTATAATATATCTCACATTTTGCATGGCGTTTCTCCAAAAAACCGCCGACAGACCGAAGCAAGAATTTGTACCTGTCGTCAATCGGCGGTTAAAGGCTTTATTTTTTAATAGGGACTATAACAAAGTTAAAGTCAAGCTCTTTTGTTGCGTCAACCTCGTATTCGGGCAAGGTGTTCGGCCCGCACGAGCCTGTGCCCGTGCCGCAGGTGAAGCCGTCAAGCGTTACAAATGTCGTGTTTTCGTCCTTTAAATCTTCGCGGTGCGCGGCGTTATAAAGCGCGGTCTGCGAATAGTTGTGAACGTTGAACGTGAACTTTTTGTCGGAATAAATGAGTATTTCATCGCCGTTTTCGTTTTTGAGCTTGAGATACGACGTGTCGCAGTGGTTCATATTGTCCTGCGGACGAATGTAAGGCTCGTGCTCGTCTTTAACGGCGGCACAATAAAGTCCTATAAACGACTGCGCCTTGCAGTCCGAAAGGCACTCGTTTTCGCCCCTGCCGAAATATTCGATTTCGGAAAAGCTCTTGTCTGTTTCAAACGTAAGGCCGAGTCTCGGAAGCTTTTCGACTTTTTCTTCACTGCCCTCGCAAGGCATAAGCGCAACTTAAATATCAACAATACCGTTTGCGCCGATTATGTAAAGAACGCTTGCGTTAAAGAGCACGTCGTGCTCGCCGTAGACCAAAATATATTCGCTGACCGAGGCAATTCCCGATTTAACCTCTGCCGTAAGGTCCTCAAGCACAAGCTTTGCTTCGGCTTTAAGCCCGTGAGGCTCCCAATTGCGGCGCTTTACGCGGTCGTTATCCATATATGCCCTTGTAAGGTTCAGCGTGAAGCCCTTGTGAGACACCGGCGACTGATTAAGTACAGAAACGCCGTCTTTTTCGTATTTTGTCATTTCGCCCGTCTCTTCCGAGAACTCTATTTTGCCGCCGTCAAAATTAACGGTAACAGTCTCGCCGTCGGACGAAACAGAAACCTCGCCCGCGTTAAGCGACGGGTAATTAAAGCGCGCCTCGCTGAGCGTTAACTGCTCTTTTGCAATTTCAAAATCGCCGTTTATGTAGTATATGTCAAGATAGGTGTTTTTGGTGTTATCGACCTTCGGCAAGGGAAGCTTATACGTTTTTTCTTTTCTCGGGTCAATATCCGTCGAAAAGCTACCGCAGCTTTCGGTTTCGCCGTCTACGTTGTATTCCCAATAAACCTCGATATACGAAGAATTTTTAAAGAAGTTGGTGTTGAAAAGCGTAAGGCTGTTGCCGGCAAGGCGTCTTACTCTTAAAGGTCTGTAGACCTCTTTCATTTCAAGCGCGCCCGTGTGCGGCGTTCTGTCGGGATAGAAAAGACCGTCCACACAGAAGCACCCGTCATGAAGCTTTTCGCCGTGGTCGCCGCCGTAGGTGTATTCGTATTTAAAGCCGTCGCCGACGTGTCTTACCGAATGGTCGGCCCATTCCCAAATACAGCCGCCCATAAAAATGTCGTCCGACTCAAACATTCTCATATATTCTTCAAGTGCGCCCGGGCCCATACCCATGGCATGGCAGTATTCGCAAAGATAGAACGGAACTTCGGTATATTCTTTTCCGCGCTTTCTTTCTCTTACCTTTTTAAGCTCGTCGGGGTGGGTATACATCTCCGAAAAGACGTCATAATGCTTGCGTTTCGTATGGCAAACACCCTCATAATGAACGGGGATGTTTGTTTTAAGCTCTTCTTTGAGCATTTTATAGCACTTGTCGTGGCATTTGTAGCCCATCGACTCGTTGCCGAGCGACCACATAATTATGCACGGATGCGTGCGGTCGCGCATGTACATACGTCTTACCCTGTCCGTGTAGCGCTTTGCCCACTTGAGGTCGTGGCTTATGCAGTCTTCGGGAACGCCGAGATGCCAAAGACCGTGTGTTTCTATATCAGCTTCGTCCACAAGATAAAGTCCGTAAACATCGCAAAGCGTAAGGAAAATCGGGTCGGGCGGATAGTGCGACGTCCTGACGCAGTTGACGTTGTATTCTTTCATAAGGCGAACGTCGCGCTCCAAATCGTCAATGCCCATAGCGTAGCCTTTTGTTTCGTGCGTGTCGTGGTGGTTTACGCCTTTGAGCTTGATTTTTTGACCGTTGAAAAGGAAGGTCGTGCCGTCGATTTTTATATCGCGGAAGCCGACGAATGCACGGACAGTCTCTTTTTCTTCTTCGCCGTCAAAAAGAGTTATGTAAAGCTCATAAAGACGCGGAATTTCTGCGCTCCACTCCGCAACCGAAAGCTTTTTAAAATCTATTTCGCCCGATTTTTCCAAAGCGGCTGATTTTTCGGCGATTAAATCTTCGCCGTCAAAAAGAGCGGCTTTAACGGTTTTGCCGTCAAGCTTGCCGTTTGCTTTGTATTTTAAAAAGAGGTCATATTTTTTGCCGTTTTTCTGCGCGGTGGCTTCATAGTCGAAAATGTATGTTTTGTCGTAAGCATAAAGCAAAACGTCTCTGAAAATGCCGTTTTCGCGGAACATATCCTGCGCTTCAAGATATGAGCCGTTGCACCATTTGAAAACTACCGCGACAATTTCGTTTTCGCCTTCTTTAAGATGTTTTGTAATATCAAATTCATAAGAATTGTGCGATGCCTCGCCGTAGCCGACAAATTCGCCGTTTACATAAAGGTCAACGCACGGCGAAACCCCGAGAAATGTTATGATATACACCTTGTCTGTGCTTTCGATATTAATTTTCTTGCGATAAACCCCGCATGAAAAGTCCTCGGGAAGCTCGGGCGGCTTTACGCCCTGCTCTTTCGGAACGCCCAAAGCGTCGGGGTCAAAGCCGTAGGGGCAGTTAAGATAAACGGGGCTTTCATAGCCCGTCCTTTGCCAGGTTGAGGGCACGTTTACCTTGTCAAACGAAACCTTTGACGAGTCAAACGTTTTCGGAAGCTTTGATTTTTTCTTGTAATATTTAAAATCCCATTCGCCCGAAAGAAGCGTAACAAACCCGCTTTCGCGGCGCTCTGTCCTGAAATCGGCGCGTTTTGCCTCTTCAAGCGTCCTTTGGGGAATAAAATACGCCCTCGGAGCTAAACGGCCTTTTTCAACGGTGTTGAAATCGCAGTGGTTTGTCAAGTTAAAAGTATATTTCATAACTCTCCTCCAAAAAGGATATTTTTACACGGCGCAAGAAATTTTCTTTGCCTATCTCATATTAACATATCGCAATCCGTTTTTCAATTTAAAAATGGGAAATACAGCACAATCCGCAAAAAAAGCGCCATCTTATAATAAGGTGGCGTTTTTTGTGGGCTTAAATGTATTTACAAAATCAAGACGTATAGGTTTTTACAGTGTCGATATAACATCTTTTAAAAACGACTTTTAAACTAAAAATCAAAGAGCTCGTCGTAAGTTACGGACAAAATAGTCTTTAATAGCCGTATTTCGTCAGGATAGACATGACGTTGTCCGACTTCAATTTTTGCCAAAGCGCTTCTTGTTATATCGCATCCACCTATTTGAAGTTTTGCTGCTACTTGTTCTTGGGTTAGCTGTTTAGCTTCTCGTGCTCTCCTTATATTTTTACCGAAAAGCCTTTCATATTCGGGATTCATTTTACCACTCCGGACATACTTTTTAGTATTTTGTGTAAGGTCTGTTGACATAATTCTAACAGTGTGATATATTTGTTTTGCACCTATATGGGTGCAACAACTTTTTTGAATACAGTTGCAATAAGAAAAAACTGTTTGCATCTGCAATGCAGAACAACAAACAGTTTTTGAAATATTAAACATTAATTTAAAGGGGTATGTGGAAATGAAAATCCGAATAACTTGTCTTTTCTTGGCTTTGATTATGACATTCTCAGCGTTTTCAAGCGCTATTTTACCGGTTTACGCAAATACGGAGCAGCCTATTGGCGATGACGA
The DNA here is from genome assembly GCA_002440045.1 of Ruminococcaceae bacterium UBA6364. GTDB lineage: Bacteria > Bacillota > Clostridia > Oscillospirales > Acutalibacteraceae > DTU089. The sequence goes on from DJRI01000093.1 coordinate 10,945, forward strand.
TTTTAGTCAAGTAAGTTATACTGATATTTTTTACGGCTATACAGGGTATTTAGAGTATTATAACGATGTAATGCGAACACCCATTACCGATTCAATAATTAGTGCAGGAGAACAATTTGGTATTGATGACAAATTTTTTGCATCTTTGGAAACGGCGTTAGATTCTGTCGGCAGTTTTAGTAAAACGTTTTATGCTGTTACCGATGCTATAGGGCTAACTTCCGAAATGAATGATGATGCAGCAAACAGCGCAATAGTCAACGTTTTAAAAAACATTTATGAAGATGAGAGCAGCGAGTTTTGGGATAAAGTTATAAATGACGAGTCAAAATGCTTTAAGGCCCTCAAAACAACCTTTAGTTTCATTGAAAACTTTAATGAAGCCGGATACAGCAACTATACATTAAATGAAATATATTATGATATCCTGCAACAATCCATATCAAAAATGTGCGAGTTTGACACAGCTATAGGTTCATTAGATGTATCTGTTAAAATGGTTATTACAAATACACTCTATGATTACTATAAGGATTGTTTAACGAATTGGGACTACATTATAAAGCTCACCAAATGTATTAACACGGTATTGTTTTATCAAAATGTCGAGGTTGAGCTCATTGATTATATCATGGGTTTTGACAATTTGGACGAGGATTTAATAAAAGGTCTCAAAAAAATTAAATCTTACATAAAAACAAATTATGCTTCCTATTTTGCCGAAGCGGTAACAAAAGAAGTAATAGACAAAACCCTTGATAAAATCGGCAATTTCCTTGGATATGGTGCACCTATAGCCAAATTGGCGGGAACTGCGTGCAAAGTGGCAAGTTGGCTGTTCTTTGACGTTATTTATAAACACGCTGATGCAAAGGAATATTTGAGTTATCTTTATTCAGTCAAATTCTTGTACTCCATTCAACACGAAATGAATACAAAATTAAAATTTTTTGATTCTGATTTGGTTTATTCCGCCACAATCAAAGATTTTAACTATTTCTATATAATTTATTCTGCCGTTTTTAAGTCATCAAAAAAATATGCGGAAAAACTGTTGAGAAAAGATATAGATTATACATATCAAAACGAATTTTTCAAATGCGACTCTTTTATTGACTATATTAGAACAGAGGTGGAAAAAATTGATGTAAACAAAAGGGTTGAAAAGGCAACTATAACCGATAAAACATATAAATTTACCGAAACTGTAGTTCTTTCTGATAAACCAACCGATTCACCGTGTTTAGTTACTTTTCATAACCGCATATTAGCCCCGCTTGTAATTGATAATAACGTTGACTATGACAATTGCGATTTGATTGTTCCCGGTTTAACAATAAACCGCTCACTTACGCTAAACAACACAATAACTGTTAATGGTAATTATAGTTCCGGAAATGTTGCCGGCGCGACAATAACTATAGGCAATAACGGAATTTTAGTTGTACGCGGAAATTCAAATATATATGCATCAAACCATGGGTACGATGTAAATACGACTTCGACCTTTAGGGTCAATTCCGGCGGTCAGTTCTATACAAACAACTTATCGCTAAGAGGACACAAAGAGATTGGCGGTGGTTATAATTATATAAATTTGTACAATTACGGACTTATAAATGTGTATGGAGATTTAAACACTAACAGTTTGATTAATATTTATAATTATGGTTCGATTACGGTTTCCAATAACGCAAATTTAATAGCCGATGTACACTGGACGAGTGTTACTAACGGAAATCTCTATATATATAACAAGGCAAGTTTCAGTGTTAATAATATGACATTAAAAGGTTCAAATTATTATAACACAGGAAATAACTGGTTCCACATTTATTTATATGGAAAATTGAGTGTAAACGGCAATTTCAGCGCCAGCAGAAGCTTTGTTTCGTTTGCCCAGCTTGACGAGAGTTCCGTTTGGACTGTCAACGGAGATTTTTGCACAGATGTTTTAAACGAAAAAGTGATTTATGGATTCGATGTAAGTTCATGCCAGGGCTATGCATGTGAGCTTTCGGCCGGAAAATTGATTTTACGAGGTGATTATAAAAAAGGGGGCGGCATAACGATTACTCCGAGTGCTAACCATATTATTATATTAGACGGTGACAAGCAGCAAAATATTGATGCAATAAACGCCGGTAACATAGTTATCAATAATACAAATGGTGTGAAATTCAATTCAGCGATTTCGGTTACAACTTTGTTTAACCATAACAGGAATGTTTTTACACTTTATAATAGCGGAAGAGGTTCGACATTCCCGGATTATGATGGCGACGGCTATAAGGACAATGTTGACCCATATCCCCTAATCAAACACCCCGACGAACATAATTATGTGTTTACAGAAACTGTATCGCCGACATGTACAGCACAGGGTTACGACTTATACATATGCCCGTTTTGCAATGGCACAGAAAAAAGAAATTATACAAATACAATTGCCCATACCTTTGAATTTTCTCAAACAGTTTTACCAACATGTACGGAACAAGGCTATGATTTGTATATTTGCAAAACTTGTAATGGTGCTGAGCACCGAAATAAGGTGGCTGCAACAGGGCACACTTACTCATTTACAAAAACTGTATTGCCAACCTGCACAGCTCAAGGTTACGATTTATACACTTGTACAATTTGTAACGGAACCGAATCCAGAAACAAAGTGCCGGCTAATGGGCATGACTATTCACTTACGCAGAAGGTTCTGCCAACCTGTACAGAACAAGGCTATGACTTGTATATTTGTGCTGTTTGCAGTAAAGCAGAAAAACGCAATACGGTTGAATCAACGGGGCACACTTATGAAGTGAAGAGCAATACCGCGACTTGTACAGAGGCGGGAATAAAAACAAGTGTTTGTTCCAAATGCAATGATACTCAACAAACGGAAGTTTCGGCATTGGGGCACTCTTATAAAAAAATTTATACGGCACCAACATGTACCGAAGCCGGAGGATATACCAACACTTGCATCCGTTGTGATGACACTACTTATATTGTTTATGAAAAAAGGGGACACGACTATGGCGAAGAATCCGGAGTCGATTACATAAACAAAATTTCTGAAAGCAAAATATCAAAATTTCCTGAACGTTTTGACGAGTATTACCACACAAGCTCTTCTATTGGAACGGAAAAAAACACCGCGGCATTTACATTTAATGTGGCTGTTCCAAATGAGATAAAACTTAACATTAACAAAGTAGAAGAAGTTAAAGAATATCAATTTTCCGTTTATAAAGGTGCGTTTCTTTTCCGTAAAACTTGCGGCGGTATATTTGCTTATGATAAATCGACTAACAGACCGCCCGAACAGTCGGCAATTCCTTATACGGATAAAGACGGAAATTTAGTTAATATGAATTATGTCGATTATAAGGCAGATGATGAGTGGGTTTGCGGTGAGTATACACTCGAAAAAGCGGGAATTGTTGATACTTCCGGGAAAGTTGTTTGCGTTAATTTTGCAGAAACAAGACCTCATATTGTATATACACGAGATGAGGCAACCGAGAAAGGAATACTAAACAGCGACGGAACTGTCAATGTAACTTCTGCTCTTATCGCTACGTATGGCGTGTCATTTTCTGCCGGCATTCCCGGAGTCTATTTTACAGCGACAGCGATAACCGCAACAAGCAACCGCAAATTTATTAACGTATTTGGCTTTGATGAGAGCTCAAAGGATAACATTAAACCCGGCAAATATTCCGTCAATCTTTGCTTTTATCATAGCAGTATAAGCGGGTTAACTGAAACTGTTTTTAAAATTTATGACGGCAGCCTGATTGCTAAAACCCCCGCTACGCTTTCATCCGAAGAGCAAATAACTTATACTTGTATAGATTGTGGGGAGACGCACACAAAATCGTGCAATCTCAATCTTGCGGATTTTAAAATTGCGGCAGCATCTCTTTCTTTAGAGAGTAATATAAGAATGAATTATAAAGTCCTAAAGACGGCTATAGCTGACTTCGAAAACCCCTATATTGAGGTTGAAAGAAATGGGAAAACCGTAAAAATAACAGAGTATACAGAGCAGGGTAATTATTATGTGTTCTCATATAAAAATATAGCGCCCCAGTGTATGGGTGATACAATAACCGCTGTTTTACATGGTTTTCATAATGGTATATTATACAGTAGCTCTGCTCTCAACTTTAGTGTGCGAGAGTATGTATATAGTGTTTTGCAAATATGTAATGAAGAAAAATATGCGAACTTAAGAACTTTATTAGTCGATATGCTTAATTACGGTGCAACCGCACAAGTCTATATGAAGTATAACACAAAAGAACTTGTTAATTCCGATTTAACAGACGTGCAGAAGTCGTGGGCTTCAAGTGATGGACAGGCTCTAAAAAACATCATCAATCCAAATTACAATACAGTAGAGAAAGGGGATATTTTTTGGAAAGGTGCGGGGCTGTATCTTTACGATTCAGTCTCTGTTCGCTATACTTTTACTGCCGAGGATATTAGTAATTTAATAATTAAAGTTAGTTGTAATGAAAAGGAGTGGTCCTACGGAACAAGTGACATAATTGATAACGGAAACGGAACATATTCTATCATTTTTGACCGCTTAAATGCTCACCAAATGTTTGATGAAATATATATTACAGCTTACAGGGGGGAAAATGCAGTTAGCAACACATTGCTCTTCAGTGTCGAATCTTATGCTTATCAGGTGCAATCTACGATGAGTGGCTCGGATTTAGCAATGCTAACAAATTCAATGATAAAATATGGTGCTTCTGCAAAAAAATACGCAAAATAAAGGAGTTTTAATTATTATGGAAAAACATTATGAAAAGCCTGAAATTACTATCACTTTCTTTGAAATAGCTGACGCTATTACTTTAAGCGGTGATGTTCCGATTGAACTTCCGGACATAACATTTTTAAATAATGAAAATTGGTATTAAGGAAAAATCCTATTAAGTTAGTTTCTCTGGAAATTGCGCCTATTCAGCTCGAAGGCGCAACAACAGAAAAACAGTGTTTTCGACAGAATATTTTCTCAATAAATACCACTGGTTAGGTTGCCTGCCACAAAAAACAGAAAGCACTCCATTGCAGAATGTTTTCTGTTTTTTTATTTATCAAATTATTAAGGTTTGTCTTGAGGTTTTTCGATTTATCGCACTGACATATTTACAAAAAAATAACCCTGCAAAGCAGATGCCTTGCAGGGAATTTTTGTTATGTTTTGCGATTTCACTGCGATTTGCCGTAAAATTACTGCTCAACGGAATAAACGCTGACTTTTTTGCGGTCTTTGCCGAGACGCTCAAAGCGAACCTGACCGTCTACAAGTGCGAAAAGAGTATCGTCCTTGCCTTTGCCTACGTTTGTGCCGGGATGGATTTTTGTTCCTCTCTGTCTTACAAGGACGTTGCCTGCAAGAACGAACTGACCGTCGGCGCGCTTTGCACCGAGTCTTTTGGATTCGGAATCACGGCCGTTACGGGTAGAACCCATACCTTTTTTATGAGCGAATAACTGGATATTGAGTTTAAGCATTAGTTACACCTCCGTGATGATACTGACATATGCGGGGTATTGCTCCCTTAACTGATTCAAATGAAGCGCGAAGCCGTTTAAAAAGTCCGACGCCCTGCTTTTGCAGGTTTCGTCAACGACAAACTTCATATAGCCGTCGTCAACCTCGGCATCGGCTTTAACGCCGACCGTCTCAAGCAAGGTGTTTGCCGTGAGATATGCCGCCGAAGAAACAGCCGCGCAAACAATGTCGCGCCCTCTTTCGGCAGAACCCGAGTGACCTTTTATAATGAAGCCGCGGGGAGCACCGTCGTCAAAATTTAAAAGCGTAATGTTTATCATTATGCATTGATGGCTGAAATTTCAACCTTTGTGTAGGGCTGTCTGTGGCCCATTTTACGCTTTTCGTTCTTTTTGGGCTTGTAAGTCATAACGGTTACTTTCTTGGCTTTGCCGTTTTTAAGAACCTTGGCTGCAACAGAAGCGCCTTCAACATAAGGAGCGCCTACCTTGATGCCGTCGTCGGTGCCGACTGCAATAACCTTGTCAAACGTAACCTCGGAGTCAGCCTCAACGCCGAGCTTTTCGATGAAAACAACGTCACCGTTCTCGACCTTGTACTGCTTTCCGCCTGTTTCGATGATTGCGTACATAAGTTTTACCTGCTTTCTTTCAGTCTCGCTAACAAGGCATACATACTTAATATGTATTTGTGAGGACGCACCTCGCCCTTAATATGCGGCAAAGTGTATTTTACCAAATCAGGCACGGCTTGTCAATAGTTTTTTCGATATACTTTTTCGGGTGCGGTTTTATTTCATTCTTGCGTATTTTCCGAGAAGCTTTATGTCGTTCATATCGAAAAATCCGTTTTCGGTTCTCATTTTGTCGCCCCATGCGTCATAAATCTCGTCATAGGTTGCCGTTTTAAGATTTAAAAGCTTGCGGTTTTTGCCGTTTGTGCCTTTTATAAACCAATTTGACACATCTGAAAATCTGCTGTGACCCTTATAAGTCCAGCTGCACCAATTATAATGCGCCTTGTTATATGTTTTTAAAATATGTTCAAGCGAGGGCTTTCCGCGGCACTGCGAAAACTCGCCGACAATAACGGGAACATTGAAGGCGCGCGCCTTTTCAAGAAGCACAAAGCCCGTGTAAAGCGCGTTATAGGGCAAATATGTGTGGTACTGATACATCACGTTTTCCCAGCCGTAGACCTTGGGTTTTGTAATGTCAAGCGGAGTCCAAATGGCTTCAAGTGTGATTATATGCTTTTTATCGACCTCTCTTACCGCTTTGTAAAGCAGGTCGTATACCTCGCGGTATTTTTTGTTATTCTTTTCAAGCGTTTTGTATTCGCACATCGGCTCGTTCATAAGGTCATACGCCGCAACGGCGGGTTCGTCTTTAAAAACGCTCGCAATATCGCGCCAAAGCTTCGCCGCGATATTTCTGAAATTTTCGCCCTCTTTTGTGTCGTCATAAAGCCGGCAATGTTTTTCGCGGCAGCAGTGATGCGCAATGCTTTGATGCCCCGGCACGCCGTGCATATCGAGAACCACATACATTCCGCGCTTTTTGCACTGCTCAACAATCCATTTAAGGCGCGAAAAATCCTTTTCGCCGTTTTCGTCGAGATAGTATGTTCCGTTGTCGTCGCTTTGAAAATTCCTGTACCAAAACGGCACTCTGAGGCACGAAAAGCCCGCGTCTTTTAATATGTCAAGGTCGTATTCGGTAATAAAATTATCTTCAAAGCGGTTTATTAAAGCTCTTGCCTTTTCTTTGCCGAAGCGGCTTTCAAGCTCCGTCACAATATCCCACTGTGCAGAAACGCCGTCATACGAAGCCATCCACTGCTCCTGAAGAAGCCATCCGCCGAGATTTGTTCCGCGCAAAAGCACCTCTTCGTTTTTTTCGTTTAATATGTATTTGCCGTCGCAGTGCAAAAAATCGCCGTTTCCTATAGCTCTGTTCATTCTGCGGCTACCTCCTTTTTATGCTCTTTTTCTTCTTCCTCCTCCGAAAGCATTCCGACAATCGCCTGAAGCTCTTCGGGGCCCTCGTCCTTCTTTTCGTCGGCTATGAGCGCGCGCCTTGCGTTAAGGCGCATATACATCTCTTCGCGCTTTGCGCCCGTAAGGTCATAGAAGAACACAGGAATTATGTTGATAAACGCCGGTATCGACCAGCCGAAAATATAAAGGAAATAAAGCTTTTTATAAACGTTTATGTTACCCTGTGCAAAATATGTCATAGGCTTTGTCGTGTCGTAACCCGTCCACTTGAACACCGCGACGGTAAACAGCGCGCTTAAAGGCGAAGTGAATTTCGTTACAAGGTTTTTAATCAAATCAAACGTGCCGTCGGGTCTTTCGCCCGTGACATATTCGGTATAGTCGTTGATTTCGCGCCCCATTTCGGCTTCAAATATCATTGCGGGCGCGTCGTCAACGCCGTTAAGCGCCCACAAAAACGCAAACTGAAGGCTGAAAAGAAGCGGCTTGTCAATCCACATATTTCCGAAAAAGAACTGCGCGAACGCCCTTACTATATCTATTATTCTGAAAGCGAGCACGCCGTTTCTGATGTTGCCCTTAAACAGCTTCATAAACTTGGGCACAAGCGCTATGCCGAGGTTTCTTACGACTATATTCGGAAAATACACAAGGCCCGATTTGATTGCTCCGCCGATTATTTCAAGCTGAGTGACAAGCTCCCAGTTGTAACCGCCCGTTCCGTACCAGCTTGTAAGGAACGACGTTGCAAAGTTTCGCATGGCGTATTTGTTTTTGAGAATATAGAACAGCGACTTTGTGATGGGCGCGGGCTTTTGCTGTAAAAGTATTCTTTCGCGTGTGCCGAAAGCGAGCGCCATATTGGAAGCAGAACCGAAAATCGCCGCAAAAACGCCGAGAAACGCAAACAGCGACTGCATTGAAATGTTTGTTGCGCCCCAACGGTTGAGGTCCTGAATGGGCATAAACAGCACATACACAATACCCGCGCCGAAGTCGTTGGCATATTGGCTTAAAACGCCCAAAGTAATTCTGTCTTTTGGGTTCGGCGTCATAAGCGACGCTATGTTGTTTCGCGGAATGTTATATATTGTTGAAAACGTCTCCTGAATAAACAGCGTCACAAACAAAAATATAATTTTTTTCGGGTCGGCTGTGTCGGAATTGTTGAAAAACAGCCCGCCGCAATAAAGCAGCGCCGTAGAAAGATAATACGGTATCGGCGTGAAAATCATATACGGCCGCGCTTTGCCCCAACGCGTCCTCGTTTTGTCGTATATCATACCCATAAGCGGGTCGTTCAAAGCGTCATAAATGCTTATAAGCGCCCTTATTGCGGCGACATAAAGCATATCCACCTTTAAAACGCTTACAAAATAAAGCGTCTGATATGTTCCGATTCCGCCGACGATGTTGCCCGCAAACGACGCAAGCGCCGGATAGAGCATTTCTTTTGGGCTTAAAACCCTTGTATTGAACATTTCGGCGGCAAGAGTTTTGTACTTTGAAAGCTTTGAGTCGGAAAGCTTTTTTGCCGAGCAAGCCTCGGCGTCAAACATCTGCCTTACAAAATCCTGTTTCTCTGTTGCCATTTATATCCCCCTTTTCGGTCAGTTTGTTAAGCATAAGAGCGCCGAACCCGGTCGACTCTCTTATGCTTTTACCGCAACAACGCACGATGAGCGGAAATATCCGTCCTTTGCCACGGCAAACACCCGCGTTTCGCCCGCGCCGTGCGCCGTAACAACTCCGTTTTCGTCTACCGAAGCAACGTTTTCATCCTCAGAGAACCACAAAACGTCTTTTATTGTGGCGTTTTTCGGCGAAACTTCGGCTTTGAGCGAAGCCGTTTCGCCCGGTTTCAGCGAAAGCTCTTTGGGCGTTGTTTTAATTTCTTCAACCGGCTTTCTTACGGTTACCTCGCACGAGTCTTTGTAGGTGTTGCCGAGATATGTAAATTCAGCCGTTATGGTCACGGGCTTTTCGCTCGTTTTTATACCCTTTATATATCCGCGGTCGTCAACCTCGGCTGTTTCGGGGTCTGACGAGGTCCACAGAACGGTCACTTCTTCATCTGCCGTTCTGAACGCTTCAAGCGCTTCGGTTTTGCCCTTTTCCATACTTAAAACGTTCTTTGAAAGCTTTAGACCGGCGTATGTATATATGTGATTTTCAAACGCCGAAAGCGAAAAGCTTATATCGCGTGTGCCAAGAGATTTAAAATCGCCCGTAAACGTCAAAGTCAGCTTGATATTGTAAGAGCGTTTATACACAACCTTTTTCATAGTGCCGCTTTGGGCTTCTTCTTCGGCGTTAATTTCAAAGTCGCGGCATTCAAAAGAGAACGCGTCTATTGAAGCTGTTTTCTCTATTTCTTCAAGTGCCGCCGCTTTCACCTTTTCAAAAACGTCCGCACCCGTGCTTTTTGCTATATCCGCATTTTCACAACCGCCGTTAAGCACAAAATCATAAAAGAGCGTGTCGCAATCGACAACGTTTTCGCCGTCCTCGCGCCCGACTTTTTCTTCGGATTTCAGAACGTCGTTGCTTTCGAGCACCGAATGTACAATATGACTTGACCAATCCTCGCCGAATTTGCCGTCAAAAGAGCCGTATCCGTTTTTCAGCGACTCTATCGCTTTGGGTTTTATGTATTTTAAAAATGCCGAAAACTTGTCGCTTTCTTCGCCCGAGACTTCTATTGAGTCGTCGGGAATTTCTATTTCTGTATAAACAGAAAGCTTTACTTTGTTAAAGTCGCGCGTTTTTTCAAGCGACTGCGAAAACTCCGAAAGCTGTTCTTCTTTTGAAGTGTTTTTTACAACAACGGTTTTCGGCACTGCCGACTGCGGGTCGTATGTGCCCTCTTTGCTTAGTATGTTTATTGCGCCGAACACCATACCGCCGAGAAAAATCAGTATAAGAAGTGCAACGATAAGCGCAAACAGCCGCTTTTTCTTTTTTTCGTCGTTTTCAAGCGCTTCTACGCGCTCTGTGTATCTGCTCATTTTCCCTCAACCTCCTCAATAAGCTTTACCGCTTCTTCGGCTTCGTCCTCGCTCTTGCCGCGAATGGTGTCCTCAATCGCTTTCATTCTTTCGGCGTGCTCCTCTTCCGTTTCAAAAATCGGATATGGCAAATCGCAGAGCTTTATTTCGCCCTTTTTGACTTTTTTTGAAATATCGACCCTATAGATGTCGCCCTCTTTGTATTTTACTTTTGTGCCCTTTACTATTACGCCGAGGCTCACTGCAAAAAACAGTGCAAAAACCGCCATAAGAACATATGCCCCGAAGCCTGTTTTCACAGAAAACGCCGAGCCTAAAGACGCCGCTTCCTTTTTTAAGGTATTCATACCGAAAAGCGCCGCCGCAGAAGACGCAAACCCCAGCGCGCCGAAAGCGCAAAGCAGAACGTTCATTACCTTTGAGCCGGCAAAACAAAACAATTCAAACAAAAGAATAAGCACCGAAAAAAGCGCCGATACCGCAAACGCCGCGCCGACAAAGCCCGCCGCGCTCATTACGCCGCCGAGAATTTCCGCGTCCTTTAAAGTCAAGAGCATAGGAATTGTTCCGTCGGAAAAAGCCGAAACGGCGCCGNNTAGAAGCCCGAAATCAATTTTGCCCTCGTAAAGCGGCAGACTGATATTTAAGGTGCAAACAGAAACAAGCGTTGCAAGAACGGGCACAAAAGCGAGGGCAAGCCTTGCTTTTTGAAGCGCGCCCCCCAAAAGACACGCCACAACCCTTGCCCATTTCACGCGCGTAACGGCAAGACCGAGTTCCGCTTTTTTCGCGTCCTCATAAAAACGCTCTTCAAAGCCGTGAAACATCAGGTTCACGCCGCAAGCGGGGCAAGTCTGTTTCCAATCGAACACTGTGAGCTTTCGCCCGCAGTTTGGACATTTTGTCGCCATATTCTATCCCCCGAATCAAAAATCTGTTAATTTGTACTATATTAAGAATATCATATACCGTTTATTTAATCAACACAAAATTTTTTCGGTAAAGCGCAAAATTTTGAGCAAAATTATTTACAAAGCGAATATTTTTGTGTATACTTTATTTATATGTTTTTTGAAAGGAAAGTTTTTATGAAAAAACCGTTTAAAGCGTTGGCTTTACTTCTTTCCCTTGTTATTCTTTCGGCGTCCGTTTCCGTTTCGTGCTTTGCCGCGGCAAACGAAAGCTATATTCCGTCGATTATCGTTCCGGGCATTTTCCAGAGCGAGGTCAAATATTATGAAAACGGCGAAGTCGCTCTTAACTCCGAGGGCGAGGAATATGAAAAACCGTTTTTCATCGACCCCACAAAAGAGGTTGTTGCGGACGCGCTCACAACAGCGCTTGTGCCGATAAGCAAGCTTCTTATTTCGCAGAAGGATAAAGATGAAATGGCGGCAAACGCCGTTGCCGATGTTCTTGCAAGAACGCTTATGGAAAAGCAGAAATGCGACGAAAACGGCAAATTTATCAACGACATAAGAGCCACAAAATATTATGACAGCGTTAAAGACCTTTCCGATTACGACAGGGAATACATCTTTAATCAGCTTCCGCTTCAGGACTATTGCAATATAGCGGGCGAAGAAAATCTTTATGTTTTCTCTTATGCTTCTCTCGGCAATATGATAGACACCGCAAAAGAGCTTTATGACTTTATCTCCTTTGTTAAAAAGGATTCAGGCTCAGATAAAGTCAACCTCGTTCCGATAAGCCAGGGCGGCTCTGTTGCGAACGCGCTTTTACAGCTTTATGCCGACAACAACAGAAGCCTTTCAGAGGACGTTCACAGAATCGTTTATATCGTTCCCGCGCTTGACGGCTCGCTTCTTCTCGGCGATATTTTTGAATACGGGCTTCTTGACGACGACGAGGAGCTTTACAAAAAAATGTTCCCCGCGCTTATGGGCGAGGACTACACGGCTTATCTTGTCAACATTATAATCCGCATTTTCCCCAATGCCGACCTCAACAACATTCTTGACAAGGCGGTTGAAAAGCTTGTCGGCGACTATATGCGTTTTTCAACGCTTCTTTGGGGCCTTGTGCCTTCGGGCAATTATCCCGGCTGCCGCGAAATTTATCTCAGCGACGAAATTTCAACCGAAATCCGCCGTCAGGCAGATTGGTATTACGGCGCTCAGCTCAACTCCGACAAAAATATTCTTAACGCGGTTAACGACGGCGTAGAGATTTTTGACGTTGTTGACTACAACGAATATCTTTATGAAATATGCGACTCGTGGAACAAGGTCAATGCAGACGGCATAATTCAGCTCGATTCAACGTCTATGGGCGCTTTCAGCCTCGGTGTTGACGTTCAGCTTCCGGCAGAATACACAACCCCCGCAGAGCTTAACAACTGCTCGGACCCCGCGCACCACGACCACTCTGACCCCAACAACATCGTTGACCCCTGTACAGGGCTTCTTCCCGAGACTACTTTCTACTTCTTTAACCAGAACCACGAAAAGACAGCCTCTAACGACATAATTATGAAGCTTGCCGCGGCGCTTCTTACGGACGATTCGTTTAAAACCGTATATTCGCGCCCCAACGAGTTCCCGCAGTTCAACAACGGCAGAAACGCAAAAGGCTTTATGAAAGACCTCAATGAATTTGAAAAGCTTGACGTTTCGGCGCTTTCGCCCGAGCTTAGAGCCGAGTATGACAGAGTTATTGAAGAAAGCCACGCGGCGCTTAACAACACCGTTTTAGCTCCCGACGATTTTGAACAGGCAAAGGCAAACTTCTATTCGGTACGCGAGCGCGTCAATTGCGCCCTCGAAGGCAAAGAGCCGTCGGATTCGGGCGACACTTCACTGTCATTCGACTTCACCGCAGTCCTTACAAAGCTTCTTAAAGTCGCAAGCGACATTCTTTATAAGCTCTTTAAAGGTCTCGGCTTCAGCGAGATGAAATGAGTTTAGCTGTTCTACTACCAGCCGTTAGCCGTTAGCTTTTAGCTGTTAGCTGCGCGGCTTCGCCGCGATTGTAACCGCGCAAAGCGCGGTGTATAGCGGAAAAACGCCTTGCGTTTTTGGCGGGCGGCAG
>DJRI01000093.1:24570-24864 GCA_002440045.1 Ruminococcaceae bacterium UBA6364
GTAGCTGTTAGCTTTTAGCTGTCAGCCTGCGTAGCGGTAACTTGCGTATTATCATTTTTATATTGTTGTTTAATGAACCCCGTAGATTGGTAAATCCGATTTACGGGGACTTTTTTTGAAGTAAGAAGTAATAAGTAAGAGTGAATAAGTGGATTATAATCCGCACGTTGTGCGGAAAAATTAAGGAAAACGGCGTTGTCGATTCCACGGGCGGCAGATTGCCATAAGAGCCGTTAGCTGTTGGCTGTTAGCCATTGTAGTACCCGCTGCGCGGAGCCGTGGGAACGCTTGCGC
>DJRI01000178.1:0-3416 GCA_002440045.1 Ruminococcaceae bacterium UBA6364
CGATTTTATGGGTATAGTTTACAGCGGGTATAATGGCTAACAGCTAATAGCTAACGGCTAACGGCTAAAGCAAACGGCACCGCTCGGGGGAACGGTGCCGTTTGCTTGTTTGGGGTATTGTTAGGGGCGTCGAAAGGGAATTTGGGGGCTTCCCTTCCGACTCAGAGAAGAAGAATATATATAAAGCCCGAAGGCATTATATAACATAAATTTAAACGTCCTTTGAGTTTGCGTAGATTTCGTGCATTTTTTCATCGGGGAAGTGCTCGTCAAGCGCCGCTTCGATTTTATTTCGGGGGGCAACGCCTGCGTCGCGCCTGTCCATTCTCAAAGCCGCCGAAGCGGATACAACGCAGTCAACATTATAGAACACCGTGAACATAAGGACAAGAACGTGGCTTACATTATCGGGGATTTTGCTTAGCGCCAATTCAGTTATGGGCAAAACAAGCTTTACCCACATTACGCCCAAAGCGCCCCAGAAGAGCGAATACAAAAGGCAAACTCTGCCGTTGATGTTCAAAAAACGGTTGCTGTAATCCCACGCTACCGAGTGGAAAACAATTTCCTGCCCTAAAGAGCAGATGTATTCTGCCACTGTGCCGACAACGAAGGATACTAAAAATACCTTCCAGACGGGGGCGTCTTTAAAATGGTAAAGAACAAGTGTTAAAAGCACGCCGCCCATACCGTAGGCAACGCTTAATGGTCCCCACACGAGCGATTTGCGGCTTTCTATGTAGCCGTGGCGGAAGTAGCACCAAAGCGTTTCGACAACAAATCCGACAACACAGCAAGCGGCGAATATCCACACAAGCTTATAAAAGCCGAGGTTATAAACAGCCGATTTTGCAAGATAATCTTTTTTAGTCATCACTGTCACCCTTTACATCCACATAGTCAACTTCAATAAATCCGTTGCTGTCAACTTTGTTTTTGCTCTTTTTTATGGTCAAAAGCGAAACCGTCAGTCTTTCTATGCCGCCGAGAATCATCGAAGCTCCGACAACGGCGGTCATAACAACAGCGCTTTTGAACGGATTGAATATGAGTAAAAGCCCGATAGCAACGCAAAGAAAAGATACAATAAGAAGTATTACCCAATACTTTATTCCGAAAAACTTGCTTTCGCGCGCGGTCTGAAAAGTGAAAAGGCCGCTGACGAGAATGAAGATGCCCATAAAAACTGGGAACATCGAAACAAGGTATTTCGGATGGACGAGCAAAAGTATTCCGAAAATAAGAGCGAATATTCCGAGAGCCAAATCAAACTGAAACGCAAGGCAGTAAACATCGTCGGAATAATAGCCGATTATTTTTGTCAGCCCGTATATTACGGTAACGCTGCCTGAAATAATGCACAGCACGTTAAGCGACGTTTCGGGGAATATTATAAATAGCACCCCGATTGCAATATACGCAATGCTTATTACGGTTGTAAGAATTTTCGGTATTTTTATGTTTAATTTCTTGCCTGCCATATCTTTTCCTCTTTTCGTTTTAGAGTATACATCGGGTTTAAAGCTTTTTAAACGGTCAAAAAAAGTGCGCTGTGCAAATTTTGCACAACGCATAAATTTTGGGTGAAATTGCCACATTATTTACTTTTTGTGGTCTTGTTAAGGTTTTTTAAGGCAAATTCGACAGAGCCGTCGAACATACTGCAAATCCGTCTTAACGTGTCGTCGTATGTATCGGGTATGCCGCTTCTTAACATATGAAGAACAGCCCCCGCAAACGCCGCGCTGTATAAAGACGAAAGAAGCTTTATGTCGTTTTCTGTGTGCGGGGCGTCGCCCGTATTGTGTTTTACATAGTGCGTAATTTGCGGCAGTGCGGCTTCATAAAGCGCTTGTTCAAGCTTGTCGCGGTCTACTGAGTCATAAATGTGCTTGACAGCTTTTTTGTTTTCGATTATAAAGCTCGCTATTTTAAAAACGCACTCTTCAAGCGTTTCGTTTTCAAAATGAGCGGCGTCGAATTTGTGAAGCTCTTCTGTGAGCATCGACTCCAAAAGGTCGTAAATATCACGGTAGTGATAGTAAAATGTTTTTCGGTTTATGCCGCAGTCCTCAACAATATCCTTAACGGTAATTTTGTCAAGCGGCTTTTCGTTTAAAAGCCGCGTAAAAGAGGCTTTAATTGCGTTAGCTGTCAACTGTGCCATAATTATTTATCTACATCCTTAAAATCAACTTCGATATATCCGTTGCCGTCAATAAGCTTGCCTTCGCGGCGCTTTTTAGCCGTTTCATATGTTTCGTAAAAAATTTCGACTCCGCAAACGACAAGCGCCGCACCGATTACCCTTGTTGCGGTAACGGCGGTTTTAAAAGAATTGAAAATTATAAGTATGCCGGCAATTGCGGTAACAGCCGCCGTGATTTTTCCGCCGAGAGAGCCTGTGAATTTTGCTTTTCTGAAGCTTAAAACGCCGCTTACGGTTATTGCAATACCGATTAAAAAGGGAAGAACAGAAAGCACAAACGCCGGGTGAAGCAAAAGTACTCCGCCGAAAACAGCGGCTATAACGCCGAAGGTAATGTCCGCTCCGCCGCCGATGCCGTCGTTTTTGTCGCCGACGCCCGCCGCTATTTTAACAATACCGAAAACAAGCGAAACCGCACCGAGTATATAGCACAGGGCTTTTAAAGAAAGCTCGGGTATAATTGCAAGCACAAGCCCCAAAACAAAAAGCACAGCCGCTGTTATAAAAAGCGCTTTGTCAGATGACCTTAAATTTAAAAGCTTTTGTTTCATTCTTCATTCCCCTTTTTAAGCGCGGCGTTGATTTTATCCATATATTCGCCGTGAAGCTTGAATTTTGCCGTGAATATTATGAACGATAAAACAAGAAGTATAACGGGCGCTGTCAGCATCATAAAATCAATTGCGCCTTTTACGGCTTCGCTGTTCTGCGCGTGAAGATTTTCGTTGTATTTTGAAATGTCAAGACCCGCAAAAAGTATTATCGTCTGAATGGTATAAGCCATTTTTTGAAGAAAGCCCTTCATTGAAAAAGTTATCGACTCACTTCTGAAGCCCTGCTTTACTTCGCCGTAGTCTACAATGTCGGCAAGAAAAACGGTTTGTGCCACAAACATCGAGGCAATTCCGACAGACGCAAGAACATAAAAGATGTTCATAAGAAGATAAGAGTTAAATATCTTTACGGAAAGCGCCATAGCGACAAATCCGAATATTGCAAGAAGAAGCGAAAACTGATACGTTCTTCTGCGCGACGTGAATTTTGTCATTACAGGAATAACAAGAAGCCCCAATACAGAGCCTATTGCGCCGAAGGTGTTAAAGGCGCTCTGTTTTGCGGGGTCGCCCGCAACAACGTCAAAATAGTATACGCCGACGCCCGAAACCATATACCAGCCCGCGTTTGAAAGCATTGCAAAAAGCATAAA
>DJRI01000178.1:3503-24908 GCA_002440045.1 Ruminococcaceae bacterium UBA6364
TGTGACAAGGGCGCACGCGCAGATTATAGCCCAAAGCGAAAAACCGCGCGCGTCGTAAACCTTTTCGCCGTTAACGACAGTTTCGCTCAAAAGCGGCAGAACCATAGGCGTGCCGATTGAAATAATGCCCTGACCGAGGCCCGAAAACGTTCTTGCAACGGTGGCAATCATATTGCGCTCTTTAGGGTCGTTTGTAAAAGAGGGAACCATTGACCAATAAGGAATATCGGCCATGGTGTTTGTCATTCCCCAGAAAATATAAAGAATCGCAACGTAAATATAAAGCGGAATGCCGCCCGGGCGAAATCCCGGGTTTGTGAAAAGCAGCGACAGCACCACTGCGTTTGAAAACGAGCCTATTAAAATCCACGGACGGTACTTGCCCATTTTTGTGTTGGTGTTGTCGACTATTGTGCCCATAAGCGGGTCGTTTATTCCGTCCCAAATTCTTGCTATGGGCGTAAGAACAAGCAAAAACTTTTTGTTGAGATGAAGTATGTCGGTCAGATATTTTGCCAAAAACGAATAGAACATTCCGTAGCTTAAGTCAAGCCCGACCGCGCCTATACCGTATGAAAGCTTGCTTTTAAGAGAAGAACCCTTTTTCATAAAAACCTCCGCCGAAAAAATGAGTGTAAAAAATCTTTTTACATCACCTTTTTTGCCTAATCTATTACTTATAGTATAATAAAATGACCTCAAAGTCAACAAACGAAGTAAAAAATTAACAAGTTATTCCGGCGGATTTTTCAAAGATTTTTTCAGGCGCAGGCGTTTTTTTCTTTCTCGGAATTTGTGCATATTACGAGTTCCGGTGACGCTGAAATCCCGTCAAGCTTTTTAATGAACGGAATGACGTCGCCGAAGTCGAGCGCACGGTGGTCAAACGCTATGCATATGGGAAGAACGGTTTTTATGCCGACCTCTTTTTTGCCGTTTTCTAAAGTAGTTACGCACGGCACGTCTTTAAGTGCGCCCACGCCGAACGCGCACACCTGCGGCGGAACAATTTCAAGAAGCGTCATTTCGCCCGTTTGACTTTTGTAAAGAGAGCCTATATTTGAAACGGTGACGGTGCCCTGTTCAAGGTCGCTTGAAGTGAGTCTTTCGCTTTCGGGCACGGCAAGGTATGCTCTTTTTTCTTTGCCCTTTAAAGTTTTAACTTTGTGCTTTCCCGTTTTTGAACCGATAAGGCGGAATATCGCTTTGTGAAGCTTGCCGCGGCGAACTTCTTTTAAAGTGTCCTTCATCGAGACTTCAAACATCGCCTCGTCAAGATTTGTGTTCATGGCGCGCCTGCTTACGTCTTTGATATAGTCGCTCATTTCGTCAAGATTTTTTTCGCCGAAATCTCTTAAATTGACCGTCATCATTTTGCCGTTGGGAAGAATCATCGGCATTGAAATATTAATCTCTTTAAATGTGTCGATTCTGCCTCTGACAAGATTTTTTGAAAAGCTTATGTGCGAGTTCATAACGGGCGATTCTTTAAGAGCTTCGCATATTATTTTAAGAACAAGCGTGTTTACCGAAATTCTGTTTTCTTTGTCGCGCTCGGCGTTTAAAACTTTGAGCGAATATAAAAGCTTTCCGAAATCCATTTCGGCATTGTAGCAGACATGCGGAACATCGTGCCAGCTTTGAGACGTCATGTTGGCTACTATTTTTCTCTGTATTCCGAAATGCTCTGTGTTTGTTACTGTCATAATTAATTTCTCCTTTTGGCTTTTTGCCGCGTTATTTTTTTTGCGTGTTCGCTTTTTTCGCCTTTGACTTTACACGAAAAACTGCCGTTGCACCACCAACTTTCGGTTGCTTTTTTGATTTTTAGGGGGCAATTATCGGTTGCGTGGCGCGGTTGCGGCGATATATTAAACGTGTGACGCGCAAATAGTGGGAATTTTTCAAAGAAATCAAAAAGTTAAAAGAATTGCTTTGGTACTTGAAATAAAATATAAAATGTATTAGAATTAAAACAATCACCGTTTAAGGAGACGCTATGGAACAAAATTTGTCGCAAAGACTTGCGGATTTAAGAAAAGAAAATAAGCTTTCGCAAGAGGCGCTTGCAGAAAAAATGGGTCTTAGCCGTCAGGCAATTTCTAAATGGGAGCGCGGCGAAAGCGCGCCGGATACCGAAAATCTTATCCTGCTTTCGGGCATTTACGGCATCACTTTAGACGAGCTTTTGCACGGAAAAGAGACGAAAGAAACAGCCGAAGAGCCTATAGAAAAGTCGGTTGAAGAAGAGAAGCCGAAAGAGAAAACGGCAGAAATTTTTGCCGCCGAAATTCCTTGCGAAGAAGAAAAAGAACAGGAAAAAGCGGAGTCGAAAAAAGAAAAAATTAATGCGGAAAAAGAAGTAAAAAATCCTGTTTCTTTTGAAAATACCGAAGAAAAGATTTTACCGAGGGAAAAGAAAAAACACCGAAAAAAAGAAAAGCCGCCGCGCCTGTGCCGCGACGCATATAAGGTCTTTCTTAAAATTCCCGTAATAATAATCGTACCGTTAATATTTGTTCTTGTCGGCGTTTTAAAGGGCGTGTGGCACCCGACATGGCTTATAAATCTTTTTGTTCCGATATACTATATTTTTTGTTTTGCGCTTGCGGCAAGGAGCAAAAAATCACTTCTTTTGCGAATGCCCGTATTTCTTATTACCGTTGCCGCGTTTCTTACGATAGGCATTCTTACGGGTAAGTGGCACCCCGCGTGGATGGTATTCTTTTTTGACCTTTTGTATTATTGGATAGCTTTTTCACTTAAAAGCCCGAAAAGAGAGTGAGGGCTTTATGATTACGCTTGAATATTTAAAAGAAGGTACAGAAGAAATTTCCGATTTTATCGGGAACGGCTTTGAAGAATACAGCCGCGCAAACGGCGTTTTGTGCAATTGGGAGCCGTTCTTTTTTACGGCAAGAGAAAACGGCAGGTTAATGGGCGTAATAACAGGGCACAAATATTATTCCGAAGTGCACATAGGCGACCTTCTCGTTTTAAAAGAGTGCCGCAAAAACCATATCGGAACATCGCTTTTAAAAGCCGTCGAAGAGCATTTTAAAGACAGCGGAATTGATAATATCAATCTTACAACATATGCGTTTCAGGCACCGGAGTTTTATAAAAAGTGCGGCTTTGAGCTTGAATATGTAAGAGAAAATAAAAAAGAGCCGAAGCTCAATAAAATGTTTTTCGTTAAAAGATTTAATTAAAAAAATAAATGTTCAGACGGCGCGACTTTAAAGAAAAAGTCGCGCCGCTGTTTTTTGTGATTTGTTTTATCAGTCTGAAAAAAGATGGCTTTCGGAATCTGTTTTTGAATTTCTGTTTACCGTTTTTAAAAAAATATTGAAAATGGTAAATAGACGGAGTATAATATTTGTACGCTATACAAATTATAAAGACGTTTGCTTCTGGGGGTTCAGGCGGGCTGCAGCATTAGCGCCTTTAAAAAGCGTCTTTGTCAGATAAATATGAAACCGTACAAGAGGTGATATGTTATGAAACTGATTGTCAGAAATCAATATTTAGAAAAACTTATCAATGTAATCGGAACCCCGGATATTAAAGTTATCACAGGGGTTCGGCGCAGCGGAAAATCAAAGCTGCTCGACGCATTCAGGAATTATATTGAACAAAATGTACCGAACAATAATATCATTCATATTAATTTCAATTTGCCGGAGTTTGACAATCTGCTTGAGTACAGGCCGTTGTACGACTATATCAATTCTCAGTATGTTGCAGGCAAAGAGAACTTTGTTTTGATTGACGAGGTTCAGATGTGCGCCGGGTTTGAAAAAGCGATTAACGGACTGCACGCAGGTGAAAAGTTTGACATCTATATTACCGGTTCAAACGCTTTTCTTTTAAGCTCTGACCTTGCTACATTGTTTACGGGAAGAACATTTGAAATCAAGGTATTCCCGTTCTCGTTCGGCGAATATATGCAGTATTTCGGTTACAGCGACAAGTATGCCGCTATAGATAAGTATATGATTGAGGGCGGTATGGCGGGCTCTTATCTCTATAAGGAGCAAGAAGATAAGTATGATTACATTGCCGATGTTTTTGATACTTTGATTGTTCGCGATATTCGAAAAAAATATAAAATCCGTAATGTGCAGTTGATGGACAGAATTGTTGATTTTTTAATGGACAACATATCAAATCTGACTTCGGCGCGAAATATTACAAATGCATTCGGCGGTGTAAAGGAAAAAGCAAACCACGTTACAGTGAATGCATATATTCAGTATTTGTGCAATGCTTTTGCCTTTTATAAAGTTCGCAGATATGACGTTAAAGGTAAAAAGTATCTTTCAAGTAACGACAAGTATTATCTGAGCGACCATACATTCCGTTATGCTAAACTCGGCACAAAAAATATGGACTATGGCAGAATCCTTGAAAACATAGTTGCAATAGAACTGCTTCGCAGAGGGTACGAGGTCTATGTCGGCGTACTTCACAATAAAGAAATTGATTTTGTTGCAATCAAGCGTAACGAGAAGATTTATATACAGGTTTCCGATAATATCAGCGACAGCAAGACTTTTGAACGCGAGGTTTTGCCGTTGCTTCAGGTCAAAGACGCCTATCCCAAGATGGTTATTGCACGCACTCGGCACGACGAGTATCAGTATGAAGGCGTAAGAATTATTGATATTGCGGATTGGCTGCTTGATTTCCAAAAATGAATTTTTTGCAATTTTGGAAAGTAGGAGTGCACAGCTTTTGTGATGGCAGCAAATGTTTTTTGGTAAAAGATTTAATTGAAAAAATTAAAAATGCAGACGGCGCGACTTTTTTGCTTTAAAGTCGCGCCGCCGCTTTTTATAGTTTGTTTTATCGGTCTGAAATAAGATGTTCTTCCAAAGAGGCTTTTGCGCCGCACTCATACCAATCGTGGTATGACTTGAAAACTCTAAGCACATCTCCGCCGTGTTTTTTTACAGCGGCGTCTATTGTAAGAAAGCTTCGCCAATATAAATAAAAAACGTGCACAATGCCTTTTTCGTATGTTTCAAGAGTAAAGTCCGAAAGTGCGGGCTTGCCGAATTTTTCTTCATACAGCTTTGAAAGCGCCAGGTTTATTTGCTTTTCCGCTTCAAACTCTTCTTCGCTCAAAAAATATTTTCGGCTTATATATTCAGCCATACCTTCTTCAAACCAAAGGTTTGTTTCATATGTTTCGTCAATAAACAAATCGCTGTGGTGAACTGTTTCGTGACCCAATATCTGAAGCACGTTGCGCTCAGAAAGGCCGTCATAATATTTTTGAACAGCCGCAGCGGCTTCGGTATTATCATAACAGTCAAGCTGTTTTAAATAAAGCGCTTTCCACGTCTCTTTGTCGGGCGCCATTACCGTGCGGTAATCATTTGTGTAGGCGGGCAGCGGAATGCCGTTTACAGCGTTTGAAGCTGAGTCAAAGTCAGTCAGAACAATCGAGCGCGGAAGGTCATATACGCGGTAATTCTCTTTTAAAAACGCAAGGTATTCGTTAAACTGCGGAATAATGCCTTTTGCGTATTCCGAAAGCTTTTTAAGCTCTTCTTCGGATTTGACTAGATAAAGGTATTGCATTTTTTACTCCTTCCGGGTTAGATAAGCTCTTTGTCTAAAAGAAAGTCAATCAGATTTATATTTAAAACGCCGCGGTCATCATACCAACGTTTTTCGATGTCTTTTCTTACCGCAATTTTTGGAAAAGAGTCGCCTGTAAGCGCAAACGGCCTTAGCTCCGCTTCTGCCTTTTCTTCGGTGGGCATAGCGTATGCAGACTGTATATATGCTCTTTTACCGCCCGAATTAACAACAAAATCAATCTCTCTCGGAGCGCGCACAGAGCTGCCGTTTTCGTTTGTACAGCGCGAATAAACAACGCCGA
This sequence comes from Ruminococcaceae bacterium UBA6364, assembly GCA_002440045.1. Classification (GTDB taxonomy): domain Bacteria; phylum Bacillota; class Clostridia; order Oscillospirales; family Acutalibacteraceae; genus DTU089. The sequence continues at coordinate 9,397 of DJRI01000178.1, forward strand.
CATCAACCGAAAACTGTCTTATAATCAGCTCGTTGTATATAATATTTTCCATTATATGGGTCATTTCCTGCTGACGGAAACCTATTCTTGCGTTTCTGAGCCCTATATCCTCGCTGTAATATTTATTGGGAGAATCAAAATATGCTTTTCCCTTAACGTCATAGCGTTTGCTTTCGGAGAAAAGAAAAGCGTCCTCCAGGTGTCCGATATATGCCCGAATAGTATTTGAAGAAACCGAAGTGCCCTGTGTTGACTTTAAAGTGTTTGCAATTTTTGTCGGATTTGTCAGAGAGCCGACCGAAGAACAAAGCAGATTGAGAATTTGCTCAAGAACATCTTGTCGGTCTATTCTTTTGCGCTCGACAATATCCTTGATATATACTTCGGAAAAAAGCGATTTAAGGTAGTTCATTTTAGCCGTGTCGTTCGGTCTTGATAAAATAAGCGGCATACCGCCGTAAAAAGCATATTCTTCAAACGCTTCGTTTTTATTTCCGCCGACAGCCGAATAGTATTCTTTGAAGCTGAGCGGATGCACCCTTATTTCATCGCTTCGTCCTCTGAATTCCGTAAGAATGTCGCTTGAAAGCATTTTTGAGTTGCTGCCTGTGACATAGACGTCTAAGTTTTCCAAATTTCTTAAATCGTTAAGCGCGTCATAAAAAGTGATTTTTTTGCCGTCGGGATTGTATGGGTTTGCCACTTCGTCGGACATCTGAATTTCATCGACAAAAAGGTAGTATTCGTCTTTGCTGTTTTCAACCTTTTCTCTTATATATGACGACAGCAAAAGGGGATTGCGGTATTTAATATCTTTTGCAAGGTCGAGCTCAACCGTAATAATCTGCTCGTCTTTTACGCCGTTTTTTAGCAGCCACTCTCTGTACAAATTTTTCAAAAGAAATGATTTTCCGCATCTTCTTATGCCGGTAATGACCTTTACCAAGCCGTCAAAACGGTATGAAATTAATTGCTGTAAATAAACATCGCGTTTAATAATCATTAGAACCGCCTCGTTTTATTGAAAATTTCCGCCCAAAAAGGCTTTCATGTTCAATATTATATACTTTTTCTTTTATTAATTCAAGCTTTCATTGAAAATTTTTGCCCAAAAAGGCTTTTTTGTTCAATAAAAAAGCAGCCCCCGAAATTCGGGGGTCGCTTTTTTAAAGTGAAAAGGGGAGGATGTTATTTAATGCTCGGGGTGTTGAAAACGAACGCTGTTGTTGTTTTCATATCGCTTTCTGCCGAAGTGAATATTTTGTATTCATCGCCGAAAGAAATCATAGCTTCAAGCTTTGCGGAGACATCTTCGGCGTTGTCGGCAAGCTTTGTATATTCGCTTATCATAGACGAGATATCGTATTTGTTAACCGCGTCGAGAATGTCGCTTATTTTTGACATATTGCTGTCGCTTGTAAGCTCAAGAAGCGAATCTATAAGCTCCTGATTGTCAGAAATCGTTCCTATAATATCGTTAAGCTCGGTGAGCGTTTCGGGAAGCTTGTCGAGAGAGGCTTTTACCTCGGGGTCGTCAAGGTCTTTTTCGAGCGCTTCGACTATAGGCATAACGTCTTCAAGGTCCTCTGCAAGCTTGGGAAGGTCTTTAAAGAAACGCTTAAAGAGCGGGTTTGAAAGAAGCTCTTTATATTGCGCAAGGTCCGCTTCGCTGAGGTCTGTTGTAAGCTTTTTGAGCTTTTCAACGTTTTCTTCGGTAAGATATTTTTTAAGAACGGATATAAGCTCTTTGTTTTCTTCATAAAGCTTTGCGGCTTTTGTGATTGACGATGAAAGCTCTTCAATGCCTTTTTCGTTGCTGCTGAGCATTTTTAAAAGCTTTTCGGGGTCCATTGAATAAACCGAGTTTATAAGGCTTTTGATTTTGTTAAGGTCGGTTTCGAGGTTTGAAACGCTTCCGGGAAGCTCAATTTCGGTGTCAAGGTCCGAGAAGGGCATTGCGGCAAAATACATATTGCCGAGGCTGAAATCCTCTGCTTTTGCCGAAATTGTAAATTCGGAGCCGAGTTTTGCTTTTTCGGTGTCAACGCCGAGAGCTTCAAGTCCGAGCGTCTCCGAAAGTCCGGGCAGGGCGGCGATTACCGCTATCTGCTTTGAGCCGTCGCCGACAGAAGTGCCGTTTGAAACTGTTATTGCCGAAAACTTGTCTTCGGGAAGAATGAAACCGCCGACAACAAGGAACGGGCTGTATACGGTTACGCTTTTGCCGTTTACGGTTTTTGTTGTGCTGAGGTTGTTTTTAAAGCTGATTTTAATATCAACGTTTCCGCTTTTGCCTTTAAGGTCATCTGCCTTGACTTCGTTTCCGTCAAGGAAATATTTGATTGATATTGAAACGGGAAGCTCTTTGTTGCTTGTTCCGCGGTAATAAAGGTCTGTGCTGCCCATATTCCATTCAAGGCTTTCGCCGTTTATTATCGGCTCTTCGTCACCCTTTGCGTTAACAATGCCCTGAAGGTCGCTTTTGTCTTTTACATGAACTTCGCCTTTGTCTGTGTGAAGCCAGTCTGAAACCGTAATAAGCGTGGGCGTGCCGTTGTTGTCAAGGTTAACAAAAACCGTTTCGTTCTTTGTTACACTGCCCGCTTTTTCGGTGTAGGTCGGCAAATCGGCGGTGTCTGTGGGGGTGTCGGTAGTGCCGCCATCGTCTTTTTTGCCTGAGCAAGCGCTTGTGAAAATAAGCGTAAATGCAAGAAGTATCGAAAGAACTGCTGTAAATCTCTTTTTCATAAATATGACCTCCTTATATTCTCTTCTCTTTATCGTCGTGCTTTTTCATAGGCGGCGTCGACGGGTGATAGGGGTTGCCGTCTTTTTCCATAGTGCCGTCTTTTATTGAAAGCTGCGGAACAAAATCGTCGGGCGCCTGTTCTTTTGCTTTTTCGGCTTTTTCGTCTGCAGGCTCTTCTGCGCCGTTTGCCGTCGCACGTTTAAGTGTGGGCTCGCGCCATTTGATTGACGTTTTGTTTATAAAGCTTTCACAGCAAACAAGCGTAGGCGCTACAAATACTATAATGACAATTGCACTGATTATCGAGCCGCGTGCAAGCATTCCGCAAATGCTCTTGACTATTGAGATATTGCAGAGGAGATATACTCCGAAGGTAGCCGCGAAGAATACGACCGCGCTCTGGAAGATTGAGCGGCTTGCCGAATTTGCGGCGACGCGCATGGCGTCCTCTTTGCTTTGTCCGTGAGACAGCTCCTCTTTAAAACGCGTTGCAAGAAGTATTGCATAGTCAACTGTTGCGCCGAGCTGAACACAGCCTATAACGGTGGGCCCTATAAACGGAACCTCTGCGCCGAGAATTACTGAAATCGCTTTGTTTAAAAGTATTGCAAGCTCAATGCCCATAACGAGTATCACCGGCAGTGAGAACGACTTTAAGCAAATCATTATAAGAATGAATATTGCGGCGATTGAAATGATGTTTGTAACAATAAAGTCGCGGTTTGTAACGTCTATAAGGTCTTTTTCAAGAACGCCTTCGCCCGTTAAATATGCGTCTTTATCGTATTTTTTAACTATTTTATAAAGCGTGTCTATCTGCGCGTTTTCTTCGTCGGTCGCTCCGCTGTATTCGGAGTTAATCATAATAAGCTGAATTTCTTTGCCGTCGTCTTTTTTGGCAACGCATATATCCTTGACTTCATCCGGAAGAATTGAAAGCGGAATAGACGGTCCTATAAAGCTTGAAAGCGAAAGAACCTTTACAACGCCGTCGACCTCTTCGACCTCGTTTGTCATTTGCGTCATAGCGCTTGACGACATATTTGCATCGCAGATTATAAAGTGCGTTGTCGCCATATTGAAACGCTCTTTAAGAACCGAAAGAGACGATATTGAGTCGAGGTCCTGCGGAAGAGCCTTATCCATATTGTAGTAAACGTTGAGGTTTGACTGAATAAGGTATGCCGGAATGAAAAGTATGAGGAAGATTATCGCAAGAACTTTTCTGTGCTTTACGGTGAAGTTGCTAAGCCCCCGGAACGGTGGAATAATGCTCTTTTTGTGAGTCTTTTTAATCGCTTTATCGAGCATAAGAATAAGCGCCGGCAGGAAGGTTACAACCGTTACAACACCGAAAAGAACGCCCTTTGCCATAACAAGTCCTATATCAAGTCCGAGCGTAAACTGCATAAAGCAAAGTGCCAAAAATCCGAACACCGTTGTGAGCGAGCTGCCCGCAAGAGATGTGAACGTGCTTTCAATTGCAAACGACATTGCAAGCTTGTTGTCGCCGGGATGCTTTTTGCACTCTTCTTCATAACGGTCCATAAGGAATACCGAATAGTCCATTGTAACGCCCAACTGTAAAATTGCGGCGATTGCCTGAGTTATATAAGATATTTGACCGAATATGATGTTCGTGCCCATGTTGTAAATAACGGCAACGCCAAGGGCGGTAAGAAGCACAAACGGCAGTATGAACGAGTTCATGGTGAAAATAAGAACCACTAAAGCAAGCGCTATTGCAACCGCAATATATACGGGCGCTTCTTTGTCAACAAGGTCTTTTGTGTCAACGCCTATTGCCGACACACCGCTTAAAAAGCATTCCTTGTTCATGACCGAACGAATCGTTTTGATTGCTTTCATGGTTTCTTCCGACGAACCGGAGTTTGTGTACTGCACCATCATAAGCGAAGATTCTTTATCTTCCGAATAAAATATATCCGTAAGAATATCGGGCAGTATCTCCGTCGGAATTGACGGGTCGGCAAGCGTATTTATACACGTCACCGAATAAACACCGTCAATTTTTTCGATTTTGTTTTTCATATTTTCAAGGTCTTTTTGCGAAGCGTTGTTCACAACGATAAAAGAGCTTGAAGCATTGTTGAACGCCGTATCGAGAAGCTCCTCGCCCTGAACGGATTCAAGGTCTTTAGGAAGATACGACAGAATATCGTAATTGATACCCGTGCAGATATACCCGATTATTGCAGGTACCAAAAGCGCCAGACAAACAATAATGATTGTTTTCGGGTGATACGATATCCATTTGGACATTTTGTATACCATTACTTATTCTCCCCTTTTCTTTCAGTTATTCTCTCTATTACAAAATGTATTTGCGGCAAAATTTCATCGGGCGTATAAGGCTTTCCCGAAAGAATGGCGTCACAGCAGGCGGAGCTTATCATATTAAATATAAGGTATATAAGCTTTTCGGTTTCGTCTGCCGAGAACCCGTTTTCATAAAACATTGAAAACAGCGGCTTTAGCTTTTCGTTGTTTCTTTCGTCCTCAAAAATAACCGCAAGGCACGACGAAAGGTTCTTTCTGATAATTGAAATAAGCTCGCTGTGTTTTTTGAAATGCTCTATTATATAATCGGTAATATAAGTTATTTGCTCTGTGAGGGTCATTTGTGAAGCGGCAGTTTTTTGTTCAAGGCTTTCAAGCGCCTCTTTAAAAATCATTTTGCTTCTGTGAATGACAATTTCGTCAAGCAAATCGTATTTATCTTTAAAATAAAGGTAAAAAGTTCCTTTTGCAACGCCAGCTCTTTTAACGATTTCGTCTATGGCGGTTATATTAACGCCCTTTTCAAGAAACAGGCTGTAAGCCGAATCTATAAGCTTTATTCTTTTTGAAAGTTTCTTCTCTGCAACAGTAGCCATAATGCCTCCATAAAATGACTGTCAGTCATTAACTATGCGGAATATAGCACAGAAATGACTGACAGTCAATATTTTTTCTCAAGTGTTTACAAATCGTTAATATTTCGGAATAGAATTATAAGTCTTTCCCGATAATTTTGTAATTGCCGCTTTTTAAAACGCGCAAAAGGTCGGCGTTGCTTTGAAGTTTTTTTGTTGTAATAATACCGCTTGTGCCAAGCTGGGACTCCGAGTGGCAGTCGCTGCCGCCGGTCATTATTGCGGGCTTTTTGAACGATAAAGCCCAGCTTTCGGCTTTGTCGTTAAGCTCTTTCGAGGTTTTGCCGTTAAGTACCTCAACGCCGTCTAAAAGCTTAGGGTCAGCGCGGGTGATAAATTCCCTGAAGGGGTGCGCCTGAATGACAAGACAGCCGCGCTCTCTTAAAAGGCGCGAAGCACGCCTTAAATAAAGCGGCAAAAGAAACGGAAGCTCATAAAGGTCTTTTTCTTCGATGCCGTAGATGAGATAGTCGTTTACGGTCGCATAAAACCTAAGCTCAACGCCGAGAAAAACTTTAAAATCGTCGCTTTCAAGCGCCTTTGCTTTTTTATAGCCTTCAAGAAAATGCGTGACGGCGGCTTTTTTGTTAAGATGCTCTTTTAAAGAAAATGTCATCGGTGAAAAATGGTCGGTAATTACCATTCCCGAATATCCCGCGGCTTTATAGAGTTTTACCGCCTCCGCCGCGTCAAGGCGGCCGCATTTGCTGACGTTTTTTGTGTGGCAGTGAAGCTCGTATTTGTATTCCATAAAAAAGCTCCTTTTTCTCGCGGTTTAAGCATAAGATGGCGTTTTAAAACCGTACTGAGTTCGAACCTCTTATGCTTATGAAAGTATACCTCTTTTGTGAAAAATATGCAATTGCATTTTCCGATGTTTGTTAATAATTAATAAAATTTAAGAGAATGTACCTATTTTCCTTTTTTTGCTTGAAAGTTTATGTAAAAAGTGCAATAATTAAAACATAATAAATTGAGTGAGGAGTGTTTCAAATGTATAAAGGAATAGACTTTGTTAAACTTCCCGCGCATATCTGGGCGATTATCTCGGCTGTTTGTATGCTTATTACAAATATAATAGGTATCGGCACGCCCGAAGTCACACCAGGGCTTGAGCTTGTCAAAACCGACAAGGTAATTCTTGAGGACGCTATGTTCACGGGTCAGGGCATCACTACGGACGGCGAGTATTATTACACCTCCGGCGCGATGACGGGCGTTAAGATGAACGGACTTTCAAAGCGCAGCGTTTCCGACTTCAGCATTGTAAAAACAAAGCTCGGCGCAATACCCGAAAAGTATGTTGAAGAGCACGGCAGCAACCACATCGGCGGAATAAGCTATTATAACGGCCTTATTTACGCTTCCGTTGAAAACGGACCCGACGATTTCCCGCTTGTTATTACCTATGATTGCGAAACGCTTGAAGCGGTTGACGTTTATGAAATGCCGCTTGATAAGCTTCCCAACGGTATTCCGTGGTGCGCTGTTGACGCCGAAAACGGTTTGCTTTATTGCTCGCCGTTCAGAAATGTTGAGGCAATACCCGCGTTTGACCTTGAAACCATGGAATTTGTGCGTTATATAAAGCTTTCAACGCCTGTAACGCGCGTTCAGGGCGGCGAAGTTTATGACGGCAAGCTTTACCTTTCGTGCGACGACGGCGACAATGTTGACACAATTTATTCGGTAGACGTTGAAAGCGGCGAAACAAAGCTTTATGCCGAAAGAAAGCTTACGGGTCTTGCAGGCAACGAGTGCGAAGACCTTACGGTTTTCCCGATGGAGGACGGTTCTCTTTTCCACGTTCTTGACTATGACAAAACGGTCGGCGTTTATGTTCATCACTACAAAGTAACAGAGAAATAAGAACAAAAAAATAATCATAATAATAAAGCCTGTGAGTCGGTTGTGCCGATTCACAGGCTTTGTGCATTTTAAGTTAAGTTGTTATACGTTAAAGCGGAACAGAACGATGTCGCCGTCCTGCATCACATACTCTTTGCCCTCCGAGCGGACAAGACCTTTTTCTTTAGCCGTCTGCATAGAGCCGCATTTCATAAGGTCGTCAAACGAAACAACCTCGGCTCTTATGAATCCTCTTTCAAAGTCCGAGTGGATTTTTCCCGCGGCCTGTGGTGCTTTTGTGCCTTTTTTAATAGTCCACGCTCTTACCTCGGGCGTGCCCGCGGTGAGGTAGCTCATAAGACCCAAAAGGTCATAGCTCTTTTCAATAAGAAGGTCAAGACCGCCCGAAGTTATGCCAAGCTCCGACAGGAAAAGCTCTTTTTCATCGTCCGAAAGTTCTGCAATCTGTGCTTCAAGCTCGGCGCATATGGGAAGAACCTCGCTGCCTTCTTTTTCGGCAATCTCTTTAACGGCTTTATATCTCGCGTTGTTTTCGATTCCCGAAGAAAAGTCGCCCTCGCTCATATTGCAGGCATAAATAACGGGCTTTGACGTGAGGAGGTCAACTGTGTCAAGAAGCGCTTTTTCGTCGCTTGTCATTTCAACCGCTCTTGCACAAATGCCGTTGTCAAGAGCTTCTTTTACTCTTTCAAAAAACGCAAGCTCAGAAGCCAACGACTTGTCGCCCTTTAATGCCTTTTGCGTTTTGTCAATGCGCCTTGAAAGAATTTCAACGTCCGAAAGAATAAGCTCAAGGTTTATTGTGTCAATATCGCGCGCAGGGTCAACAGAGCCGTCAACGTGCATAATATCGTCGTTATCGAAGCAGCGCACAACGTGAACGATAGCGTCAACCTCGCGTATATGCGAAAGAAATTTGTTGCCTAAGCCCTCGCCCTTTGAAGCGCCCTTTACAAGACCCGCAATGTCAACAAATTCAATCGTTGCGGGCGTGACTTTAAGCGGGTGATACATTTCGCAAAGCGCGTCAAGGCGCTTGTCGGGAACGGAAACAACGCCTATGTTGGGTTCGATTGTACAAAATGCGTAGTTTGCCGCCTGTGCGCCCGCATTTGTGAGGGCGTTAAAAAGCGTGCTTTTGCCGACGTTCGGCAAACCGACTATTCCGAGTTTCATATAAATCAGTTCTCCTAAGGAAAATTCCGTTTTTTCAAAGCTTTCTTTACAGTATACCGCATACGGCTTGTTTTTTCAACAGTAATTTGTATTTCCGAATACATTTTTAAAACGCCGTCATTTATATCAATGTTATAAAAACCGCGGTCGGGTCAATAATAAAAACGGTGATGCTTTATGAATTTCAGAACGGATTTAGCTCTTGAACGCGCCGAAGATTTAAATGAAAATGTGCGCGGAATTAAAAAGTACGAGCGAAAAGGCGAAAACACAAAAACAACCGTAATAGAGGTGACAAGCGAAAACGCGGCAAAGGCTATAGGAAAGCCGTGCGGAAAGTATATAACGGTAGAAACAAAACCCTTTTCGGAAGAAAGCGACGTTTTTGACGGTCGGCTTTCGGAGCTTGTTTTGTGCCTTCGCGAGCTGCTGCCCGAAAAAAACGGGCTTGTTCTTGTTGCGGGCGTCGGCAATCCCGACATAACTTCGGACGCTTTGGGGCCGTTTTTCGCTTCAAAAATTTTTTCAACGCGCCACATAAGCGACGAGCTGAAAAAGGCGGTCGGGTTTTCAAAAGATTTAAGAGCGGTTGCCGCGGTTTCTACGGGCGTTCTCGGGCAAACGGGGCTTGAATCGTCGGAATATATAAAGTATATTGCCGACGGCATAAAGCCCGACTGCATAATAACCGTGGACGCGCTTGCCGCAAGAAGCCTTTCAAGGCTCGGCTGCACCGTTCAGCTTTCAAATACGGGCATAGCGCCGGGCTCCGGCGTCGGAAACTCGCGCAAAAGAATTGACGAAGAGTATATCGGCGTGCCCGTAATAGCGGTCGGCGTGCCGACGGTTGTGGGCGCGTCTGTACTTGCCGGAGAGCTTTTGGGTGATGAAAACGGCGACAGGCTTAAAAACGTGCTGTCAAAAAGGGGAGCAGATATGACCGTTACACCGAAGGATATAGACCTTCTTATAAAAAACGCGGCGTATCTTCTTGCGCTTTCCGTGAACTGCGCGTTGCAGCCTACTCTTTCGCCCGAGGAAATAGCGGGGCTTATGTAATTATTACCACGCGTTTTTCATATTATATATTGCTGTAAAGGCGGTGTATATATGAAAATCAAAAAAGAAAAAATCAATGCTGCTTTAAGCTTTTCTTTGTCGCTTGCGCTTGTCGTGCTGACGTTTGTGTTTTCAGACGAGCTGGGTTTCGCTTTCAGAAGTCTGTTTAAAAAGAGCTTTTCTGCAGGCGAAAGCATAGGCGAATATATAAATACTCCTAAAAAGAACAATGCCGAAGCCGATGAAAAAACAAAGGCCGTCATAGGCTTCGGAAGCGGCAAAAAAAGCGAAGAAAGCGAAACGGATATATCGAGCGACATAAAAAAGCTTATGAAAGACGCCGAAAAAATGTACTCGGGCTTTGAAAAAACGGCAGAGCTTCAGGAGATAGCTCTCGGCTCGTCAAACGCCAATACAAAATACGGCAAGGTGGCAATAAATAACAAAACAGACCGAAAGCCCGACGTAAAGGCGCTTTTAAAAGAAACGCCCGCTTTCGGCAAAATAACAAAAAACGAGCCGTATATACTGATATATCATACGCACACGACCGAGGGGTACGAGCTTCTTGATAAGGGCTGGTATTCAAAGGATTACGATTCAAGAACCGAGGACGTGAGCAAAACCGTTGTCAGGGTAGGCGACGAAATTGCGGCGGAGCTTACAAAGGCGGGCTTTAAGGTGATACACGACAAAACCGTTTACGACAGAAGCTACAACGGCGCTTATTCGCGCTCGCTCGTTACCGTCGAAAAGTATCTTAAAGAGTACCCGTCTATTGTGCTGACTCTTGACGTGCACCGCGACGCAATACATTATGACAGCGGCGTAAAATGCAAGCCTACCGCCGTGATTAACGGCAAAAAGGCGGCGCAGGTAATGATTATTACCGGGTGCGAATACGACGGGGTAGAGGACTTTCCCGATTGGGAGAAAAATCTGACGTTTGCGGTCACTCTTCAAAACAGCGTTGAAGAAAACTACGAGGGGCTTATGCGCCCGATATTTTTCTGCGGCAGAAAATATAATATGAACGTAACGCCGTGCTCGCTTCTTCTTGAATTCGGCACGGACGCCAACACTCTTGACGAAGCCGTGTATTCTGGGCGCCTTGTGGGAAAGAGCCTTGCAAAGCTTTTAAGCGAAAATATTAATTAGACGCGTGAATTTATCGGGGAGGATTATTTTGGAATTTGAAAAAACAGTGAATACGTTTACGGTTATGTCAATAATCGTTATGCTTTTGTGCGCTTTTGTCGCCGCGTGTTTTACGGCTGTAACCAAGGCGCACTCAAATATTACCGGCGAAATGCCCAAAATTGCGGGCGAAACGCTTTTTTCGGACGACGACAGCGCCGCTTATTATGAATTTAAAGTAAATTTTTGATAAAAGTGCAAAAATTCTATTGAAAAAATAAAGCCCGTATTGTAAAATACTTTCAAAGGGAAGCTTTTCCCGCCGTTTTATTATTAAACGGCATTTTCCAAGGAGATGAAAAAATTGTCAGTAAAACTCAACACAAAGTATCTTGAGGGCTTCGTAACCGAAGAAGATATTAAGTCAATTGAGCCCGAAGTGCTTTCGGCTGTTGAAACGCTCAATTCGCGCAGCGGCGCGGGCAGCGATTTTTTAGGTTGGATTGACCTTCCGGTCGATTACGATAAAGAAGAATTTGCACGAATCAAAAAAGCGGCTGAAAAAATCCGCAACGACAGCGATGTTCTCGTTGTTATAGGCATCGGCGGCTCTTACCTCGGTGCAAGGGCGGCAATCGAATTTTGCCGTTCTCAAAACCATAACAAGTTTGACAAGCCCGAAATTTATTTCGCGGGCAACACGCTTTCTTCAGCGGCTCTTTCTGAGACCGTTAAGCTTTGCGAGGGCAAGGATTTTTCGGTGAACGTTATTTCAAAATCGGGCACCACAACAGAGCCCACAATAGCTTTCAGGGTGTTTAAAGAGCTTCTTGAAAAGAAATACGGCAAAGAGGGCGCGGCAAAGCGCATATATGCCACTACCGACAGAAAAAAAGGCACGTTAAAAGAGCTTTCGGACAGAGAGGGCTATGAAACCTTCGTAGTTCCCGACGACGTCGGCGGCAGATATTCCGTTCTTACGGCTGTGGGGCTTCTTCCCATTGCCGCCGCAGGCATAGATATAGACAAAATGATGGCGGGCGCCGCGTATCAGCGCGAATGCCTTCTTAACGGCGACGTTTATTCAAACGACTGCTATAAATATGCCGCCATGCGCAACATTCTTTACCGCAAGGGCAAATCGGTCGAAATGATGGTTTCTTACGAGCCAGACTACACGCTTATGAACGAGTGGTTCAAACAGCTTTTCGGCGAAAGCGAGGGCAAAGACGGCAAGGGTCTTTTCCCGGCGTCGGCTGTTTTCTCAACGGACCTTCATTCTTTGGGTCAGTTCGTTCAGCAGGGTGAGCGCGTTATGTTTGAAACGGTTGTTATGTTTGACAAGCCGAAGGAGGAGTTTATTATACCCTTTGACCCCGAAAACGGCGACGGCTTCAACTTTGTCGCGGGCAAAGACCTTGACTGCGTAAACAAAAAAGCCTTCTTAGGCACGGTGCTTGCACATACCGACGGCGGCGTTCCGAATATGGTTCTTGAAGTTCCCGAGATGAGCGAATACGAATTCGGCTGTCTTGTCTACTTCCTTGAAAAGGCTTGCGCGGTTTCGGGCTATATTCTCGGCATAAATCCGTTTGACCAGCCCGGCGTTGAAAGCTACAAAAAGAATATGTTTGCGCTTCTCGGAAAGCCCGGCTACGAGGAACACAAAAAAGAGCTTGAAAAAAGGCTCTCACTTTAAAAACAAGGCAATAACACTTTGGCGTAACCGCCGATTAACTGAACCGCGCGTCTGCGCTTTCGGTTAATCGCAGGTTGCTTCGGTGTTAATATAAACAGCGGAGGTAATAAATATGGTTTCACTTATTATAGGCAACAAGGGTTCCGGCAAAACAAAAAGGCTTATCGAGCTCATCAACGAGGCGGTAAAAAAATCTGACGGAACAATCGTTTGCATTGAAAAATCCCCGTTACTTACTTATGAGGTAACCCACAAAGCAAGACTTATCGAAACAGAGAGATACGGCGTTGAGGGCAGCGACGCATTTTACGGAATGCTCAGCGGCATACTTGCGCAGGACCATGACATAACCGAGATTTTTGTTGACGCTACATTTAAAATAATCGGCAGAGATTATGAAGAATTTGCCGACCTTATAGAAAAAGTTAAAAAGCTTTCCGAAATCACCGACACCGATTTTGTATTCACGGTTTCGGAGGACGAAGACAAGCTTCCCGCAAGAGTTTTTGACGCGGCTGAAAAAATCTGACTTTGGCATAAGGGCGACCGGGTTCGACTCTCTTATGCCTATACTTGCGGCGGCAGGTGTATTCTTGCCGCCGTTTTTTCGCGTTTTTTAAGAGTGTGCGCGCTTCGGCGGAATTATCGTGCCGATTTTTAAAAATTTTTGTTGACAAACAGTCATCAAAATAATATAATGTTTAGGCATATTGAGAGGTAGTACTATGATTATTGAGCTTGAGCCGATTTTCAACATTGACGGTGCGTCGTTTTCTTTTGATTACGAAATGCCGCTTTCGGGGCTTGAGGTTTCGGGCGTTAACCCCGTTAAAGATCCCGTAAGGGTTTTCGGCAGCGTTAAAAACAATACCGGCATAGTTACTCTTAAAGCGGCGGCGCGCTTTACATATGTTGCCCCGTGCGACAGATGCTGTGAGCCGACGGCGCGTGTTTTCGAGTTTCCGATAGAACACACGCTTATAGCCTCTCTTAACAACGAGGATAACGACGATTTTCTTCAGGTTTCCGATATGCGTCTTAATATGGACGAATTGGCAACCGAGGACATTAATTTGCAGTTGCCCTCAAAATTTCTTTGCAGCGAGGATTGCAAAGGGCTTTGTCCGCAGTGCGGCAAAAACCTTAACGACGGTCCGTGCGGCTGCAAAAAGCCGATAGACCCACGGCTTCAGGGTCTGTTGCAATTTCTTGATAACGAGTAAATCAGCGTTTTCGCATTAAATAAGGAGGAAAACCAAAATGGCAGTACCGAAGAGAAGAGTTTCCAAAGCAAGAAGAGATAAAAGAAGGTCAAACGTTTGGAAAATGGACGCTCCCGCACTTGTTAAATGCCCCAATTGCGGCGAGTACAAAAGACCTCACAGACTTTGCACGGCTTGCGGTTACTACAACGGCAAGCAGGTAGTTGCAAAAGAAGACTGAGTTTTGTGTCTTGACCTTTTATAGGCTTCAAGGGCGGTGAGAGTTTTCTCCCCGCCCTATTAGACGTTATTTTAAGTTTGGGCGGTGATGCTTTGTGTCGGTTTCAATTACGGATGTCGAAAGCGCTTCTTATGCCTATAACGTAGGCATAAGGGCAGGCGACGAGCTTGTTTCGATAAACGGTCACGAAATATTTGACTTTCTTGATTACCGTTTTTTCATTCAAAGCAAAAAGCTTTCGCTTGAGCTTAGGCGCGACGGCGTTGCCTACAGCGCAAAAATCCGCAAAAGCAGCGAGTTTTCCGATATAGGGCTCGGCTTTGAAACCTATCTTATGGACAAGCAGCATTCCTGCAAAAACAAGTGCATTTTCTGCTTTATCGACCAAATGCCGAAGGGCTTGCGCGACACGCTCTATTTTAAGGACGACGATTCGCGCCTGTCGTTTCTTTTCGGCAACTACATTACGCTTACGTCGCTTTCCGAGCGCGAGGCACAGCGAATAGTCGATATGCACATTTCGCCCATGAATATTTCGGTTCACACAATGAACCCCGAGCTTCGCGTTAAAATGATGAAAAACCCGAAGGCGGGCGAAAGCCTTAAATATATCAAAATGTTTTCGGACGCAGGCATAGAAATGAACACTCAGCTTGTTTTGTGCCCCGGGATAAACGACGGCGAAGAGCTTAGATTTTCGCTTTCGGAGCTTGCAAAATATACCCCCGCCGTTGAAAGCATTGCGGCGGTTCCCGTCGGCGTAACAAAATTCAGAGAAGGGCTTTTTCCTTTAAGACCGTATACAAAAGAAGAAGCGTGCGAAGTCATTGATATAATGGACGAGTTCAACGCGCATTTTGCGTGGTTTAATAACGGCAGAATACTTGCTTACCCGTCAGATGAATTTTATCTTATCGCCGAGCGCGACTTTCCGTCTGAAAGCTTTTACGGCGATTATGCCCAGCTTGACAACGGCGTGGGAATGTGCAGGCTTTTAAAGTCCGAGTTTAAAAGTGCTATAGAAGCCGAAGAAAAGCGCCCCGTAAACCGCCGTGTTTCGCTTGCAACGGGTCACAGCGCATACCCGATAATAAGCGAAATCGCCAAAGAATGCGAAGAAAAATTTGCGCCGCTTAGGGCGGAAGTTTATGAAATAACAAACAACTTTTTCGGCAGTACCGTTACCGTTGCGGGGCTTCTTACGGGCAGAGACCTTAAAGAACAGCTTAAAGACCGCGACCTCGGCGACGAGCTTCTTATTCCGCGCGTCGCTTTAAGAAGCGAGGGCGACAAGTTCCTTGACGACGTAACGCTTTCGGAGCTTTCGGAATTTTTAAACATCAAAGTTACGCCCGTTAAAAACAACGGGTATGAGTTTCTTTCTGCTATTATCAACGGAGGTGAATAATATGGCAAGACCTGTTGTTGCAATTGTCGGCAGACC
>DJRI01000178.1:24992-25117 GCA_002440045.1 Ruminococcaceae bacterium UBA6364
GCCGGGCGTCACGCGCGACCGCGTTTTCGGCGAGTGCGAGTGGTTAGGTCACAGCATGCTGCTTGTTGACACGGGCGGTATAGAGCCGTATTCAAACGACGTAATTCTTTCGCAGATGCGCCGTC
>DJRI01000053.1 GCA_002440045.1 Ruminococcaceae bacterium UBA6364
TCGGCAACCACGGCGGCGGACCGACAAGGGGCGATATAGAATATCTTAAAGAGCACATGCACCGCGAGGGTTTTTGCGACCTTAAATTTTCTTCGCCAGACGAGTTTTTTAAAGAGCTTCTTTTACAGCCTCTTGATTTACCCGTATGGTCGGACGATTTACAGCACCACGCGAGCGGCTGCTACAGCGCGACATCTTTAGTGAAACAGCTCAACAGAAAGTGCGAAAATCTTCTTGCCGCCGCCGAAAAATGGGATACGGTCGCGTCGGTAATGACCCCCCCAAAGCCCCGCACCGAGGACTTTAAAGAGGCGTGGCGCGATGTGTGCTTTAACCAATTCCACGACATTCTTTGCGGCTGCTCGATAAAAGAAGCGTATGACGACGTAAACGAAAGCGACGGCCACGCGCTTACAATCGCTTCAAGGGCATATAACGACGCCGTTTTAAAAATTGCAAGGCGCATCGGCACTTGGGTTGACGGCGTAAGCGACCCCGTTCTTCTTGACGAGCGCCATTACACGGGCGTTGACCTTAAATTTGACAGACCCGTTGTTGTGTTCAATCCCCACTCTTACCCGATAAAAATGCCCGTCAGGACATATCACCCCTCGCTTTCGGTCAAAAACTCCGCGGGCGAAGAAGTCATTTTCCAAAACGTCCGCTCTTCGCGCTCTAACGACGACCACCTTGACACGCTGTTTGAAGCGTCCGTTCAGCCGCTCGGCTATGCAACATATTGGCTCTCTTTTGACCGCGATTCAAAAGCTCCCGAAAAAAGCGAATGCGACCAAAGCTATTTTATGGAAAACGAGTTTATCTCGGTTGAGCTTGACTCAAAAACGGGCTTTATAAAGCACCTTTTTGACAAAGAAAGCGGCGTTGAGTTTGCCGATGAAAAATATCTTGCCATTCCGACGGTTATAGACGACTCAAAAACAGATACCTGGGCGCACATGGTGTTCAAGTTCCACGACATCAAAGGCATTCCCGAGCTTGTTTCGATTGAAAGAGTTGAAGACGGCGCTTTAAGAAGCGTTGTAAGAACAGTCCACAAGTTTAACGACTCTTACATTTATCAGGACTTTTCGCTCATGAAGGGTCAGCGCACTTTAAGGGTCGATTGCAAAGCGCTTTGGCAGGAAAGATTTACAATGCTCAAATTCGCGTTCCCGATAGGCGGCACCGACGAAATTTCGACGTATGAAATCCCCTGCGGCTTTATAAAACGCCCGTGCGACGGCGACGAAGAGCCTGCGCTTAACTGGGCGGACCTTACCGTAACAAAAGGCGGCAAGCGGTGCGGAATTTCTGTTATGAGCGACTCTAAATACAGCTACGACTGCCCCGGCACGGAGTTAAGACTCACGGCGCTCAGAAACGTTATTTTTGCCGACCACTATTCATACCGCCCCGAAGCGTCGTTCAATTTTACGGACGAGGGCAAGAATTATTTCTCTTACGGAATATATCTTCATTCGGGCGAAGCGGAAGCTTCCGACATCGTTAAAGAAGCCCACCTTTTCAATAACAATGTTGTCACCGTTCCCGAAAGCTATCACAAGGGCGAATTACCTCAGGACGACTGCTTTATGAGCGTCAACGCCGACAACGTTCTTGTTACGGCGGTAAAGCGTGCCGAGGACCAAAGCGGCGACCTTGTAATAAGACTTTATGAAACAAAGGGCATTCCTTCAACGCATTGCTGTCTTATGAGCAAGCTGTTTGACAACGGCTTCTGGTTTGATATAGGAAAACATGAAATCAAGACCTTCAGGGTAAGCCACGACCTTTCTGTAAAAGAAACGGACTTTCTTGAAGGCATCGTAAAAGGCGACTGATTATGGACGGAAAAGAAAAGAAAAATAAAATGCGCAAACCCGCGTTTTTGCTCGGCGTAATCATTCTTGTGCTGGCTGGCTTCGGCGTGGCTTCAATAGCTTCAAAAATAGGCACCGCCGTTAAGGACGCAAAAAAAGATTCGATTGACTACACCGCCTACGGCAAATATCTGACATGGGTCGTCGGCATTGACCCCGACCCGTTTACGGATATTACCAAAGCGAACAGCGACGACCTTTTGAACATTGCTTTGTGCACGCTTTTAACCGACGGCGTTAAAACCGGCGAATACAACGTCACCGACGACGGACTTATTGTTCCCGCCGCCGACGTTGAAGAGTATTTTACAAAGATGTTCGGCAACGACGTAACCATTGTTCATTCAAGCGTTGTCGGCTACGGCTACAGCTTCACTTACGACGAGGCTAACGGCGTTTATAAAGTTCCGCTTACGGGCGTTACGCCGCCGTTTACACCGCGAATAGAGAATGCCGAAAAAACAGGCGGCCTTGTCGCGCTTCGCGTGGGGTATGTCGGCACAAGCGGCATTGAGGTCGGCGTTGACGGCTCTGTCGGCGCGGCACAGCCCGATAAATATATGCTGATAACCTTAAAAGAAACAACCGACGGCTTTAACCTTATTTCAATCGCAAACCTGTCCGAGGGCGAGTACGCGAGATAGTTTGGCGGCACGGCAAAGCCGTGCGAGCTGTTAGCTGTTAGCTGTTAGCCGTTAGCCATTATATAAACTATACCCATAAAATCGG
>DJRI01000084.1:0-220 GCA_002440045.1 Ruminococcaceae bacterium UBA6364
TTTTTTCAAAAAAATCGAAACTTTTTTATTTCGCACCGAAAAAAGGGCGGTTTTTATAAAAAAAAGCTTATTTTTTTACACAGAACCTGTTGATTATTCACAGAAAATAGTGCATAATTAATTATAAGTATATACAATGGTATTTGGGGGCATACATATGGCATCAAGATATGCAATCGCTTACGATATTGGCACAACAGGCGTAAAAACCTGTATTTTT
>DJRI01000084.1:290-12862 GCA_002440045.1 Ruminococcaceae bacterium UBA6364
ACGGCGGCGCAGAGCAGGACCCCGAAGAATGGTGGGGCGCGCTTTGCTCAACAACATCAAAGGTTTTAAATGAAAGCGGGCTTGACCCGAAGCTTATCGAGGGTATTTCGTTCTGCTCGCAGATGCAGGGCGTGGTGCTTGTCGATAAAGACGCAAAGCCCGTAAGGCGCGCCATGAGCTATATGGACCAGCGCGCAAGAGAAGAGCTTAAAGAGGGCATGGCATTCGGTCCGCAGATTGCGGGCGCAAACATTCCGCGGCTTCTTAAATCACTCAAAATTACGGGTGCGGTTTCAGCATCCGTAAAAGACCCCGTCTGGAAATACAAATGGGTTGAAAAGCACGAGCCCGAGGTTTTCAAAAAAGCATACAAATGGCTCGACGTTAAAGAATATTTCATCGCGCGTATGACCGGCGAGTTTTGTATGACGCACGACTCCGCTTTTGCAACGCTTCTTTACGACATACACAAAAAATGCTTCAGCAAAGATATGTGCGATATGATAGGCGTAAAGGAAGAGCATCTTCCGAAAATAATCGGCTCTACCGAAAAAGCGGGGCTTTTAAAAGAAGAGCCTGCAAAAGAGCTCGGACTTAACCCCGGCACACCCGTTTTCGGCGGCGGCGGCGACGCTTCGCTAATCGGCGTTGGCGCGGGCTGCACGGCTCTCGGAGACACGCACATTTACAGCGGCACGTCGGGCTGGGTTTCGGTTGTTGTTGACAAAAGCCTTGTTGACACATCTGCCATGATAGCTTCGGTTGTCGGCGCGCAGGACGGAAAATACAATTATTTCGGCGAGCTTGAAACGGCGGGCAAATGCCTTGAATGGGTAAAGGACCACCTTGCGCTTGACGAAATCGGCATCTATCTTGAAAAGAAGCATATCACTGACGGCTACGAAGTAAAATACACAAGCCTTTACGACTATATGACCGACGTTGTAAAAGACGTTCCCGCAGGCTCGGGCGGCGTTATCTTTACACCGTGGCTTCACGGCAACCGCTGCCCGTTTGAAGACCCGAACGCCCGCGGAATGTTCTTTAACATAAGCCTTGAAACAGGCAAAAGCGAGATGATTCGCGCAGTGCTCGAGGGCGTTTGCTATCACCTGCGCTGGTTTATCGAAACCGAAGAGAAAAAGGTCAAAACCTCCGACAGAATCCGCTTTGTCGGCGGCGGCGCGCTTTCAAGCGTTACCTGTCAGATTCTTGCGGACTGCACGGGCAAAATAATCGAAACGGTTGACACGCCCCAAAACGTCGGCGCTATGGGCGCGGCGGTGCTTATTGCCGTCGGTATAGGCGAATGTCCCTCGATTGAAGCGGCAAAAGAGCTTATCCCCGCCGTTAAAACCTTTAATCCCGACCCCGAAAAGAAGCCCGTATACGACAAATATTTCAAGGTTTTCAAAAATCTTTATGCCGCAAACAAAAAGAATTTTGCCGACCTTAACGCCTGATTTTTCTCATTGAAACGGTTTTTGTTGAAAAATGAAAACTTTCGTGTTAAAATGTCTAAGGTATCTGAATAAAACGGCTTATTAATCTTTAAAATCACCGAAATTCAAAATAAAAGGAGCGACAAATATGAATATAGCGCTGATTGCTCACGATTCCAAAAAAGAGCTTATGACTCAGTTCTGCATTGCTTATTGCGGAATTTTAAGCAAACACAACCTTTGCGCCACGGGCACAACGGGCAAGCTTGTTTCCGAAGCCACGGGGCTTAACATCGAAAAGTATTTAAGCGGCTCTCAGGGCGGCGACCAGCAGATTGGCTCGCGCATTGCCTGCGATGAAATAGATTTACTTCTTATGTTCCGCGACCCGCTTAACCCCAAGCCCGGCGAGCCCAACGAAGCCAACCTTTTAAGACTTTGCGACGTTCACAACATTCCCGTTGCGACGAATATCGCCACCGCCGAAGCGCTCATACACAGCCTTGAGCGCGGCGACCTTGACTGGCGCGACATCGTAAATCCGAAAAACTGAGTATCCGAAAAACGCGTGAAAACAAAGGGAAGCCGTTAAAGCGCTTCCCTCGGCGCACTGTTTATTCATCAACATAAAAGCGGCTGTAAAAAAGCAAGTTTTTTACAGCCCTTTTTTCAATCAATACCACTTTGTAAGGCGGAAAAATTATGGACTCATCAATTAAAGCAATAAAAGGCACAAAAGACGTTTTACCGTCCGAAAGCCACAAAATACAATACCTTGAAAACGCCGCAATTGAAACCGCAAAAAATTACGGCTTTCTTGAAATGCGCACCCCTGTTTTTGAATATACCGAGCTTTTTGACCGTTCTGTCGGCGACACCACCGACGTTGTTCAAAAAGAAATGTATACTTTCTCCGACAAGGGCGGCAGGTCAATTACGCTTCGCCCCGAAGGCACGGCAGGCGCTGTAAGGGCGTTTCTTGAGCACGGGCTTTTTAACGAGCCTCTCCCCGTTAAAATCTGCTACCTCACCTCCTGCTACCGCTATGAAAAGCCTCAGGCGGGAAGGCTTCGTGAATTTCACCAGTTCGGGCTTGAGTGCTTCGGCTCCGCTTCTCCCCTTGCCGACGCCGAGGTAATTGCGCTTGCCAACGAATATTTTGCATATCTCGGCATAGAGGACCTTTCGCTTGAAATCAACTCAATCGGCTGTCCCGAATGCCGCAAAAAATACACGGCGGCTCTTAAAGCATATTTTGAAGATAAAAAAGACTCGCTTTGCGAAACATGTCTTTCGCGCCTTGAACGCAACCCCATGCGCATTCTTGACTGCAAAAGCCCCGTGTGCTCCGAAATTGCGTCAAAAGCGCCTGTTGTGCTTGACTATATATGCGACGACTGCCGCGAGCACTTTGAAGCGCTCAAAAAATATCTCGACGCGCTTTCAATAAGCTACACCGTAAATCCGCACATCGTAAGAGGACTTGACTATTACACAAGAACGGTGTTTGAGTTTGTTTCACACGCCGAAAAAACCGACGGACTTGTTCTCGGCGGCGGCGGAAGATACGACGGGCTTGTTGAAGAATTGGGCGGCTCGCCTATCCCCGCGTGCGGCCTTGCAATAGGCATTGAGCGGCTTATGCTTGCCATGGAAGAGTCGGGCGTGTCTTTCCCGCAGGCGCCCAAATGCGACCTGTTTATTGTCACGGCGGGCGAAGAAGCTGACATCGCCGCTCTCGAAATTGCCGCAAGCCTCAGAAGCGAAGGCTTTTTCGTATTGACCGACACCGTGGGGCGCTCAATAAAAGCGCAAATGAAGCTTGCAAACAAGCTCGGCGCAAAATACACGGTAGTTATAGGCGACAACGAGCTTGCAAGCGGCGCTCTTTCCGTTAAAAACATGGAGACCAAAGAGACCTTCGACGTTGACATTGACGATTTTTCGGACAACTTCGCCGATATTGTCGTTAAAGGCGCCGTCGCAGGTATAGCAAATCTTGACTTCACAGGTATGACCCAGGAAGATATAAACAATTATTTTAATTTTAAATAAATTTAAGTGTTATGGATATATTGGATATTTCAAGAGACATTTTAAAAACCCCCGTTTATCCGGGCGACCCCGAAGGCTACCTCGACCCGATTGAGTCGTTAAGAGAAGGCGGCCGATGCAACCTCAGCGCATTTTACACCTGCCTTCACGCGGCAACGCACATTGACGCACCGCTTCATTTTATTGACGGCGGCGCACCTATAGACCGTTTGCCGCTTGACATTTTCATCGGCGAATGTATTGTTGTCGAAACCCCTCCGGGACCCATAACGGGCGAATATGCCGAAAAATATTTCCCGTGGAAAAAGTGCGAACGCCTGCTTATTAAGGGCAACGGGCTTTCTTATCTTATGGAAAGCAGTGCTTATTACGTTTCGGACTCGGGCGTAAAGCTTGTCGGAACGGACTCGGCTTCTATAGGCAACCACGGCTCAAACGCCGTAATACATAAGGCGCTTTTAGGCTCGGGCACGGCGATTTTAGAGGGGCTTGACCTTTCAAACGTAAAGCCCGGAAGATATTTTCTTTTGGCACAGCCCTTGAAATTAAGCGGCACCGAGGCGGCGCCTTGCAGGGCGCTTCTTATTGCCGACCATTTATTCTGGACGGGAGACCCCTTATGAGACTTGACAAATTTTTAAAAGTATCGCGCATTATAAAGCGGCGCACCGTTGCAAACGAGGTTTGCGACGCAAAGCACGTTAACGTCAACGGCAAAACGGCGCGCGCCTCTTACGAAGTAAAATGCGGTGATGTTATCGAAATACAAATGGGGGCAAACCTTACAAAATACCGCGTACTTTCTGTGAACGAATACGCAAAAAAGGACGAAGCCACGCAAATGTATGAGGTAATATAAGAATCAAGGTGAAAATATGAAACGCACACATTCATTAGCCGCGCTTTTTCTTTGCATTGCGCTCGTTCTCTCGGGCTGTGCTTCAGAAAAAGACGAAGCTTTGCCTGTCAGTGCAGAACCGGAAATATGCACAGGCGAAGGCACATTCAGCGATGCGGGAAGTCTTACTTCGGCTCAACAGCAGATAATTCTCGATTACGAAAACGCATATTTTACGTCAATAGGCAGCTTTGACATACAAATGCCAGAAAAGCTTTTCTGCGGCGAAACAGAAAAGGACGTTGAAAAAGCAATATGGAATTCCACAATCGCCGTGAGAAAAGCGGCGCTTGAGGATTTGCGCCTTAAAAGCTATACCTTTAAATTGACCGTAACCGATACGGTTGAAACCGAAAGCGGCGTAAACGTCACGCTGACAGAAGAAAACACGCAGCAGTTTCGCGGACTTTCGGTGCTTTCGGAGCAGTACGAAGTAATTCACGGCTTTTCGCTTAAAGAGAACGACGACGGAACCTTCAGCATTGAAGAGCACGAATGTGACTCGGGTGCGTTTTATGATTTTGAATACGACGCCGAAACAAAGACGGATAAAAACCTTGAAGAGGTTTTAAAATACATAGAAATACGCCATTCGGCTTATAAAACGGCTGTTTCGGGCGATACCCCCGAATGCGACCACGCCTATGACCGCGACGCGGCTGTAGAATATATGTTAAATTGGGTCGGCAAGCGCAACAGCGAATGGGCTGACTACAGCGACTCCGGCGGAAACTGTATGAACCTTGCTTCACAGGTGCTTTATACCGCAGGAATCCCTATGGACAGCGAATGGTATTGGGACGACGGCGACGTATCGCCCGCTTGGTGCAACGTTGTATATTTCTATGATTATGCCGTTTCGCAAAAAGGAAACCTTGTGTGCGACGCTTCGGCATCATATTACACAGGTGAACCGGGCGACCTGCTTATTATGGGCGTTTCGACCTTTACCCGCCACGCGACAGAAATATGCAGTCTTGTTAAAGATGAAAACGGCAACACCGTTGACTATCTTATATGTTCAAACACGGCAGACCTTAAAAACTTCCCTGCCGGCGCATACTATCTGACAAATCAGCAGGTTATAAGAATTTTCGGCTGGAACGACTGACGTTATGACAAAAAGCAAATCTTATAAAAAGCGAAAATCACATAAAAAAAGAAAATCGGATTTGAAAAAAGCCCGTGAAGCCGCCGCTGTTTTTTCGGTTTTGTTGCTTGCAATTGCACTTTGCGCCGTATTTTGGGGCGGCAACAAAGACAAAACACAGACTGACGCCGAAAGCGATATTACCGCTTTAACCGAGGCAGAAAAAGAAACAGAAAAACCCGCAACCGAAGCGCTTGCTTCGGCACTTGCGACAGACGGCACAACAAAAAAAGAGCTTAACACCGAAAAAGAGAGTCACGCTTCAAACGAAGCGGCGATAAAAAGCGAAAGCACAACAAAAAAGCCGCCTGTTTTAACAACCAAGCCCGCCGAGACCGAGGCGGTAAAGATTAATCTTAAAACAGAGCACGGCGGTTTTTCAAACGGCAAAACGCTCACACGCGCACAGCAACAGGCGATTATTGACTACGAAAACGCCTATTTTTCTTCATTAAGCAACCTGAAAACCGCAATCCCCAACGGTCTTTTTGCAAACAAGAGCGTCAAAAATCTTGAAAAAGCCATTTGGGACTCTACCGTTGCAATAAGAAAAAGTGCAATTGAAGATTTAAGCCTTACAAACTACACATTTTCGCTTCGCGTTAAAAAAATCGCCGCGGAAAGCAAAGGCGTAAGAGTAACTCTTATAGAGCAAAACACACAGCAATTCAAAAGCCTTTCCGTTTTATCCGAGCAATTTGACGTTGAGCACATATTCCTGCTTACAAAAAGCGAAAACGGCTCTTGGCTTATTTCCGAGCACGAGTGTGACGCAGGCGCTTTTTATAACTTTTCTTACGATTCGTCTTCGGGAAAAGACGCTCAGCTTGACAGTCTCCTTTCTAAAGCAAAAGCTCGGCAAAATACACGCGCTTCTTCAAAAATGCCGAAAGCGCCCGAGTGCGACGTCCCTTATAACCGCGACGCCGCTGTGAAATATATGATGAAGTGGGTCGGAAAGCGCAACAGCTCGTGGGCTGACTACAGCCCCTACGGCGGCAACTGTATGAACCTTGCTTCACAGGTGCTTTACACCGCGGGAATACCCATGGACAGCATTTGGTATTATAAAAACGGCACGGCTTCGCCCGCGTGGTGCAATGTAAACAAATTTTACAGCTATGCTTCATCAGGCAAAGGCAAGCTTGTTTGCAGTACCTCGGCAAACTATTATGCGGGTGAGCCGGGCGACCTTATAACAATGGGCACTTCGTCATACACGCGGCACATCACTGAAATTTGCGCGCTTGTAACCGACGAAAACGGAAACACCGTAGATTATCTTCTTTGCTCAAACACGGCTGATCTTAAAAACTTCCCTGCGGGCGCATACTATTTCACAAATCAAAAGCTTATTAAAATATACGGCAGTAACAAATAAACAACAAAAAACCGCAACCGCGATTGAGGGTTTCAATTTCGGCTGCGGATTTTTATTGTATTAAATTTTAAACTATCTGACTATGCAATATATTTCGTCTGTTTTTTCGGGCGGCTCTTTTGAAAATTCAAGCGCCGAGCGATATTTTTTTGCGGCGTTTTCAATAAGCTCTTCTTTTGAAGTGAAAAGCGTTGCCAGAACGTCGCCCTTTTTGACGAAATCGCCCGTTTTCTTTTCAACGGTAATACCGGCGCTCATATCAATGGCGTCGGTCTTTTTTTCGCGGCCCGCGCCGAGCATAACCGAAGCTATGCCGATGCACTCAGAGTCCATAAACGAAACATAGCCGTCGCAATCGCTTTTAATGTCAAAGCTGTATTTTGCTTTCGGGAATTTTTCGGTATTTTCAAGCCATTCGGCATTGCCGCCCTGATATTTCACCCATTGAAGAAGCTTTTCATATGCTTTGCCGCTTGAAATTGCGTCCTCGACCTGTTTTTTGGCTTCGTCAAGGCTTATATTTTTTGAAAGAGCGACTATCTCGGAAGCGAGCGCTTCAGCCACCTCTTTAAGGTCTTTGGGTCCTTTGCCCTTTAAAACGTCAACCGCTTCGATAACCTCAAGCGAGTTTCCTATGTTTTTGCCGAGCGGCTTTTGCATATCGGTTATAAGCGCGGCAACATTTCTGTTGCAGTTTTTGCCGATTTTAACCATCTCCTCGGCAAGCGCTTTTGCATCCTCGGGCGTTTTCATAAACGCGCCCGAACCGTATTTTACGTCAAGCACTATTGTGTGCGAGCCTGCGGCAAGCTTTTTGCTCATTATGCTTGAAGCTATAAGCGGAACGCTGTCAACCGTTGCGGTAACGTCGCGCAGTGCATAAAGCTTTTTGTCGGCGGGCGTAAGGTTGCCTGTTTGCCCTATTACGGCAATGCCGATATTTTTTGCCTGCTCAAAAAATTCCTCGGGCGAAAGCGACGTGTTAAAGCCCTCAATAGACTCAAGTTTGTCGACGGTGCCGCCTGTGTGGCCCAAGCCCCTGCCCGACATTTTTGCAATAACACAGCCGAGCGAAGCCACCGTCGGTGCGACGATAAGCGTGGTTTTGTCGCCAACGCCGCCCGTGCTGTGCTTGTCAACGCTTTTGTTGCCGAACAGCGAAAGGTCAACCGTGTCGCCCGAATGAGCCATCGCAAGCGTAAGGCAGGCTGTCTCACTTTCGGTCATACCCTTAAAAAATACAGCCATACAAAACGCCGCCGCCTGATAATCGGGTATTTCGCCGCAGGTGTAGCCGTCGACAAAAAATTTAATTTCTTCGGGCGAAAGCTCTTCGCCGTCGCGTTTTTTCTTGATTATATCATACATTCTCATAGGCTTTTTTGCCTTTCATAAAAGATTTTCGGGTCTGAACGAATAGGGGAGAATTTGCGAAAGCGTATGCTTTTCAAAATTGTCTTCGTCTTTTACAAAAATAATTTCAAAGTCGTCTTGGCAAAACTCCCTGAGCACCTGCCTGCACACACCGCACGGCTGGGCTATCTCACCCGTTTTACCGCCTTTTCCGCCGACTACGGCAAGCTTTAAAAATTCGCGCTCGCCCTCGCTCACAGCTTTAAAAACCGCCGTTCTTTCGGCACAGACGGTCGGCGTAAACGAGGCGTTTTCTATATTACAGCCCGTATATACCTTTCCGCTTTTGCAAAGAAGCGCCGCGCCGACCTTAAAGCCCGAATAAGGGGCGTATGCCATTTTCATACTGTCAATTGCAAGAATTGCAAGCTCTTTGTCAGTCAAAAAAATCATTCCTTTGTAAGAATATCTTTTACCGTCCTTGAAATAAAGTCAAAGCCCTCAACAGTTCCTAAGTTTTCGGGCTTTACATCTTTGCCGTAAACCACAAACGGAACATACTCTCTTGTGTGGTCGGTGCTGTTGTCGGCAGGGTCGCAGCCGTGGTCGGCGGTTATCATAAGACAGTCGCCGTCGCGCATGCCGCCAATAAAGCCTTTAAGCCACGAATCAAATTCCGCAAGCGCCTTTGCGTAGCCGTCAACATCCTGTCTGTGACCGTAAAGCATATCGAAATCAACAAGATTTACAAAGCAAAGTCCGTTAAAATCCTTCCTTTGATATTCAAGCGTTTTTGCCATTCCGTCGGTGTTACCCGTTGTGAAAACATATTCCGTAAGCCCTCTGCCCGCAAAAATATCGTGAATTTTGCCGACGCCTATAACGTCAAAGCCTTTAGCTTTAAGCTCGTCAAGCATTGTGTCGCTCGGCGGCTCAAGCGAAAAATCGTGTCTGCGCGAGGTGCGCTTAAAGGGATATTCGCCCTCAAACGGCCTTGCAATAACCCTGCCCACACCAAGGTCGCCGACTAAAAGCTCACGCGCAATTCTGCAATATTCATAAAGCTTTTCGGGCGGCACAACGGACTCGTGCGCGGCAATCTGAAATACGCTGTCGGCAGAAGTATACACAATAAGACTGCCCGTTTTAATGTGCTCTTCGCCGTAATCGCGGATAACATCTGTGCCAGAATACGGTTTGTTGCAAAGCACGCCCCTGCCCGTGCGTTTTGAAAATTCGTCCAAAAGCTCTTTCGGGAAGCCGTTCGGGAAGGTCGGAAGCGGTTTTTTTGAAATTATTCCCGCAATTTCCCAATGGCCTATGGTAGTATCTTTCCCGCGGGACTTTTCTTTGAGCCTTGCAACGCGCGAAAGAAGCTCGCCGTCCCCTAAAAACGACAGCCCGTCAATATTTGTGTAGCCTATTGACCTTAACGTGTCAATATTAAAATACTTTGATTTTGAAATGCTTCTTATCGTGCTCGCTCCGACATCGCCGAAATCGGCGGCGTCCGGCGCTTCGCCTATTCCGCAGCTGTCAAGCACTATAAGAAATATGCGTTTATTCATTATTTATTCCCCATTTCGGCGGCAACGTCAAGCGAAAGCTTCATCATATCGGTAAAGGTATTTTGTCTGTCCTCTGCCGAAAGAGCTTCGCCCGTTAAAAGATGGTCTGACACTGTAAGCACCGCGAGTGCGTTTTTGCCCGCTCTTGCGGCGTTCATATAAAGCGCGGCTGCCTCCATTTCAACAGCCAGCACGCCCATTTTTGCCCACTGCGGCGTTGAGCGCATCGCTTCGGGAAGATATGCTTCGTCGTTATAAAACGTATCGGATGAAAGCACATTGCCGACGACGTATGAAAGCCCGTCTTTTTCGGCGATATTTGCCGCGCTTTTAAGAAGCCCGAAAGAGGCTGTCGGCGCAAACGTCCCCGGGAAGCCGAAGTTGTGAGCATAGTTTGAATTTGTGCATGCGCCCTCGGCAAGAATAACGTCGCGAACCTTAACTTTTTCGCTCATTCCGCCGGCAGAGCCGACGCGGATTATATTTTCTACTCCGAAAAAGTTATAAAGTTCAAAGCTGTAAATACCTATAGAGGGCATACCCATACCGGAAGCCATAACCGAAACCTCAACGCCCTTGTAAGTTCCTGTATAGCCCTGTACGCCGCGCACATTATTTACAAGGCGCGCATTTTCGAGAAAGTTTTCGGCAATAAATTTTGAACGCAAAGGGTCGCCCGGCATCAACACCGTTTTGCCGAAATCCTCGGGCTTTGCGTTTATGTGGGGTGTCGGATAGTTCATAATAAAACCGCCTTTCTTTTTTAACCGCCCGATACCGAGCCTGCGCTTTAATCGGGCTGTCACTTAATTTTATACACTGTACATTTCGTACATTTTTGAATAGAGTCCGCCTTTATTAACAAGCTCCCTGTGAGTGCCGCTTTCTTCAATTCCGTTTTCGGTTATCACAAGAATTTTGTCGGCGTTTTTGATTGTTGTAAGCCTGTGCGCAACGGTAACTGTCGTTCTGCCCTGCGAAAGCTTTTCCAAAGACTTTTGAACAATGTGCTCGCTTTCGTTGTCAAGCGCGCTTGTTGCCTCGTCAAGAATAAGTATTTTCGGATTTTTAAGAAATACACGCGCTATGCTTATGCGCTGTTTTTGACCGCCCGAAAGCTTAACACCGCGCTCGCCGACATATGTGTCGTAGCCGTCGGGGAGCTTTTCGATAAACGAGTCCGCCCCCGCAAGGCGCGCCGCCTCTTTAACCTCGTCATAAGAAGCGCCGGGTCTGCCGTATAAAATATTTTCCGCAACAGTGCCCGCAAAAAGATAAACGTCCTGCTGAACGATGCCTATATTCTCACGCAAAGACTTTAACGTTACCGATTTTATATCGGTGCCGTCTATTGTAATGCTGCCGCTTGACACGTCGTAAAACCGCGGAATAAGACTGCAAAGCGTTGTTTTTCCGCCGCCCGAAGGGCCGACCAAAGCAATGTTTTCGCCGCTGTTTATATGAAGATTGATGTTTTTAAGAACGTTTCCGCCCTCGTTATAAGAAAACGACACGTTGTTAAAATCTATCACGCCGCTTTTAACCGTCAAAGCTTCGGCGCCTTCTTCGTCTTTTATTGCAGGCTCTGTATCCATTATCTCTTCAAAGCGCTCTATACCCGTCATTCCCCTTTGGAACTGCTCGGCAAATTCAACTATGCGCTTAATTGAAGTAAGAAGCATTGAAACATACATAAGATACGCAGAGTAATCGGCGGGTGTTATTGCTTTTTTTATAAGAAAAAACGCGCCGACAACAACAACGAGTATGTACATTACGCCCTCAAAAATCCTGTTTAAAGAGTGAAAAGTGCCCATATATCTGTACATATCGCTCTTTATTCTTAAATAGCTCAAATTCCCCTCGGCAAACTTTTTTTCTTCTATTTCTTCGTTTGCAAAGGATTTTACAACGCGCACACCGAGAAGCGAATCTTCGGTCCTGCTGTTAAGCTCGCCTATTATCGCTCTCGATTCGCGCATAGCTTTTCTGAACTTGTGGTTAAAGCGCGAAAGCACGATTATCATTGCGGGCAAAGTCGCAAAAATTATGAGCGTCAGCGGAATGTTCATAAAGCAAAGAATTATAAACGACGCCGCTATTTTGATTCCCGCAATAAAGAACTCCTCGGGACAGTGGTGGGCAAATTCGGTAACGTCAAAAAGGTCGTTTGTAATACGCGACATAAGCGTGCCGACCTTTGTGTCGTCATAAAACGAAAACGGAAGCTTTTCTAAGTGCGCAAACATATCGCGCCGCATTTCGGTTTCGATTTTTGTACCCATTATGTG
Organism: Ruminococcaceae bacterium UBA6364; assembly: GCA_002440045.1. GTDB lineage: Bacteria > Bacillota > Clostridia > Oscillospirales > Acutalibacteraceae > DTU089. Next base: position 12,429 of record DJRI01000084.1, read on the forward strand.
ACCGACAGAAGCCATATAGTAGTTTGCAACGGCGTCGATAATTCTGAGCAGAACATAAATGCCGCCGACCGTAAGAATAAGCTTCGGCGTAAGGCTTTTTAAATCCACTGTTGCCGTATTTGTAATAAGCCTTACCATAATCGGCAAAACAAGCTCGCACACGGTTGTGAGCGCCGCACAGAACAGGTCGAACAAGAGCGTGCCTATGTGCTTTTTGTAATACGGCGCAAACCGTTTTATAAGCTTTTTTGAAGATGTTTTTTTCTCTTTCGTCACAGCGTTTCACCCCGCAAACATCTGTCTTTATTATACAACCGCAATCAAAAAAAAGCAACAGCAAAAAGCCGTTGCCTACAGTTTCACAATGGAAAGGGGCTTGGAAAAAATGTTCAGAATGAATTAATCGAATGCTAAACGCCGTTTTCGGCGTTTAG
>DJRI01000084.1:12945-13078 GCA_002440045.1 Ruminococcaceae bacterium UBA6364
CCGTTACTGCGTCAAAAAGCCTTGCAATGCGACAGCATTGCTTCGTTTTTTTCCTTGTGCCGACAAAAATATGACACTTCAAAACTGCGAAGCACCCTAAAAGCTTTAGTTTTCGCATAATCGGGTGTTTCTT
>DJRI01000084.1:13216-16648 GCA_002440045.1 Ruminococcaceae bacterium UBA6364
TCTGGACTTTTTTTACAGCCCCCGAAAACCGATTTTAATGATAAAAAAGCATTAAAACGCTCTATAAAAACTCTCTCAAATCATTTACAAGCCCCTCTTCAAGGCTTACAAGCTTTTTTGCCGTTTGCTTTGACTTTTCGTCGGCAGCTTTGTACTGATTAAGGTATCTGTTCAAAGATTTTATACCCATATTACAGCCGTCGGTCATAAGAGAAGCAACTGTTTTGTCGGAGGGCCTAAATGAAAGCTCTGCGTTTGTTTTCATCCACGACATACTTTTTGCAATGGGGTTTGGCGATTTTCCGCCGTCGCCGTATGCAGAAAGACTTTTTGAAATTTCAAGTCCGAGCTTTTCGTGTGAAAGCTTGCAGTTTGAAAGTATTTCTTTCATTTTCGGATTTTCGACCCGCTCCAACACGTCCGAAATTGAAGATACGCCCATTTCAACGCCCGCATCGCATTCTCTTAAAAGCTTTACTGTATCTGTTTCCATAAAAAAGCACTCCTTTTTCCTTTATTATCTATTATCGCAGGAAAAAGGAGCGTTTATTCATTTTATTCGTGATTGTTTTTTTCTCTCGGCGATTTCTTTCATCATTCTGTCGTGGTCCTTGCGCGAAATGTTATAGAAGAATATCGGAATAATCATTAAAATATAACCGAGCATAGGCACGAGCGACTCAAGCGACAAAAGCGCAAACTTTGCCGAAGCGCTTTGCGCCGTGGCAACGGCGTCCTCGTGAGTTACATAATTTGCAAGTCCGAGCACCGCAAGCGCAATTGTTGAAGAAACGGAATTTGTAAGCTTGCCCGTAAAGGACATCAAAGAAAGCATTATACCCTCTGCCCTTTCGCCTGTTTTCCACTCGACATAATCGACGGTTTCAGCCTCCATCTCTTTGCAAAGCAGGTTTTTAAACTCAAGCGGTATTGTCGAAGCGAATATGAAAAGCATGCAAAGCACAAGAATGAAAACGGGCGGTGTTTCGCCGTCTTTAAGGTTTAAAAGCGAGCCCTTGCAGGTCAAAAACAACAGTCCGTGCATAAGCGAAGCGACCGCACAGCAACCGATAAACAGCTTTTTAAAATCCGCCTTTGCGCCGAGCTTCTGAACAATCCACGGTACAGCCGCGCCCGCTATAAACGGTGCGGGTGCGCCCGCAATGCCGAGAAGCATATAAAACTTTGAACTGCCTATAAGGTCGATTGCAAAATACATATATGCCGAGGTTTTTGCAGTAACAAGCAAAAACGCCATATTTGAAAGAAACAGCATAAAAAGCGGCCTGTTCTTTAAAAGAAGCTTAAAGCACTGACCCACGGTAGGCTCGTTTTCGCTGTGCGAAGCGCGTTCTTTTGTGTTGTAATAGGTCGGTCTTGAAAGAAGAATTATACCGAAAAAGGCAATTACCGCCGCCGTTACATAAGCGCCCTTTGTGTGCTCGGCAAAATAAGGGAACAACAGCGCCACAGGGATAATCGCCCCGGGAAGCGCCCCCGCAACGGCACGCACAATAGAGCTTATTCCGAAAAGCTTTGTTCTTTCAATTCCGCTCGGGGTAATCGAAAATGCAAGAGCGCCCATGGGAATGTCAAACGCGGTGTAGCTCATATCCCACCCGACAAGGGCGATAACGGCAAATATAACGCGCCACACATATGAAAATGACGACGAGTTAAAAAATGTGAGCGCCGTAAACAGCGCGCAAAGATAGGGCGCATATTTTATATACGGCCGCATTTTGCCGTCTTTTGTGTGGGTTTTGTCAACAAGCACGCCCATAAGCGGGTCGTTGAACGCGTCCCAAAGGCCGCACCAAAGACGAATGCTGGCAACAAGGCCTGTGTCTATACCCAAAAGGTTTGTCAGAAAATAGTTGACAGTGCTCGAATTCATGGTAGAAGTGCTCATTCCCTGAGCGCCCCTGCCGAGGGCGTATGATATTGTTTCACGCCAGGTAAGCACAGTTTCTTCGCCGACGTCGTTTTTTACAATGCGCGAGTCAAGAAAGGCTTTTATTTTGCCCAAAGCTTTTCACCCCAATCATTATTTATGTTAATTGTAGCACATACCGCCGTTTCTTTCAAGGTTTCTTTCAGAGTGGCTTTTCGTCTTGATAAAAGAATTTTTTTATGCTACAATGAAATAAAGCAAAAAACAAAAAAGGAGCTTTCTTATGAAAAAGGTTAAACTTCTCTCTTTATTTCTTGCACTTACACTTATTCTCGGCTGCTTTGTCGGCTGCAGCGGCACAAAAAATCCCGACGATGACGACGATGCCGTTTCTGACGAAGTCCCCGTAACAGACCTTTCCGTTCTTGAGGGCAAATGGGTCACGCCGAGCGGAAGCGTTCTTATGTTTGATACCGAAGAAAAAAGATATTGCTATGAAACATACACGGGGCGCTACGGCACGGGTGATATTTCTCTTGTTGACAACGAGCCGATGATTTTCTTTGACGGCTTTCTTTACAACTTCACTTTAAGAGACGACGGCGTGCTTTTCCCGAATCAGAACGGCTCTTCCGACAGTGCCGAAAGCATACACCGTTTTACATTTAAAAAAGACGATACAGCCGAAATTCACACCTGGGGCATTTACGACCTTCAGGGTATTTGGCAAAACGTTGAGGGTGAAGCAATTTCAATAGACCCCGATAAAATGGAATATGTCGCCTGCACAAAAGAGTCTATGTCCTCCGGCACTATCTATGACAACAACGACGGCAAAGGGCTTTATCTTGCGCTTAACGGCGGCTATGCCTACATTTGCCCCGCTCCCGATAATAACCGTTTTATTTTAAAATTCTCTTCGGCAAAGCCCGAAGAGAACGACGGCACTTTCAGCGGCGTATTTTACCGCAACGGCGACTTCGCGTCATATGTTGACCTTAAAGTTGCAAAGTTCACCGAAACAGACGGTGTTGTAACATATTTTGACGGTATGGACACGTTTTATCTCGGCGATGACTACACAATTAAAGACGACGGCCTTGCATATGATAGAAACGGCCACCTTTTCAAAGCCGGTTATGAAGCGCCGTATTATGACCCCGCAACCGATTGGGGCGAGGGCTGGTATATCGTAGGCGGAAAAGGATGAAATTAGCCGTTAGCCGTTAGCCGTTAGCTGTTAGCCGCTAGCCATTGTACCCGCTGCGCTGGTGCCGTGGGAACGCTTTCGCGTTCCGGCGGGCGCCAGATTGCCACAAGAGCCGTTAGCTACTAGCTGTTAGCCGTTAGCGCGCGGCTTCGCCGCGATTATATTCCGCGTAAACGCGGAAATTTCAAGGAAAATGCTTCGCATTTTGGCGGGCGGCAGATTGCCGCAAGAGCCGTTAGCTACTAGCTGTTAGCCGTTAGCGCGCGGCTTCGCCGCGATTATATTCCGCGTAAACGCGGAAATTTCAAGGAAAATGCTTCGCATTTTG
>DJRI01000001.1:0-8519 GCA_002440045.1 Ruminococcaceae bacterium UBA6364
GCCGCCCGCCAAAATGCGAAGCATTTTCCGCTATACACCGCGCTTTGCGCGGTTACAATCGCGGTGAAACCGCGTAGCTAATAGCTAACAGCTGACAGCTAACGGCTCAGAACGGCAACCTGCCGCCCGCCGAAACGCGTAAGCGTTTCCCTTGATTTTTCCGCGTTTACGCGGAATATAATCGCGGCAAAGCCGCAAGCTAACAGCTAATAGCTAACGGCTAACAGCTCAAGCGGCAGCGCCGCGTGCTAACGCTAACAGCCAATAGCTAACGGCTTTCCGCACAACGTGCGGATTACAATCGCGGTGAAACCGCGTAGCTAACAGCTAATAGCTAACGGCTAACAGCTCAAGCGGCAGCGCCGCGCGCTAACAGCTAACAGCTAATAGCTAACAGCTAACAGCCAAATCATATGGCCGCTTTCATTTTAAGGCGGAGCTTGTCTGCAATCATTGCGATAAATTCAGAATTTGTGGGCTTGCCGCGCTCGTTCTGGACGGTATAGCCGAAATACGAATTAAGAACCTCGACGTCGCCCCTGTCCCAGGCAACCTCTATTGCGTGGCGAATTGCTCTTTCAACGCGTGACGCTGTTGTCGAATACGTTTTTGCGACGGTGGGATAAAGAATTTTTGTTACGGAATTTAAAACCTCGGGGTCGGTTACCGAAAGGCGAATGGCTTCGCGGACATACTGATAGCCCTTGATGTGCGCGGGGACGCCTATCTGATGCATAATTTCGGTTATCGTAACCTCAAGGTCCTCGCCCGAAAGCTGACCGCGGCGCGTGCCGCCGCCGACAAAACGCCAGCTTAAAAGCTGTTTGATTCTTTCTGCAAGAAGCTTTGGCTCTACGGGCTTTAAAAAGTAATAGTCAACGCCGCTTTTTACAATTTCTTTTTCAAGCATTTCGTTATCGAGCGAAGAAAGTACAACCGTCAAAGGGCGTTTTTGCGGTTCTGTTTTGTTGAGCCTTGAAACAACGCCGAGCGCGTCTATGTGCTGCAAAAATGCGTCCATTATAAGTACGTCGGGCGTGCTGTTTTCAAGAATCGAAAGTACGGCGGCGCCGTTCTTTTCACAAAGCTGAACCTCCATACCGTTTGCTCTTAAAGCGGCGGCTACAGAAAGTGTGTTTTCAACTGCGGCGTCTGCCAGCAGGACTTTTACAGGCGAATTCATAAATATCCTCCAAAGAATTTTATTTCAAGGATTAAGCGCTTTATCTCTGATTTGTCGACATTTTAGCACGCGTCTCAGGGTTTTTCAATAGCCTTTTTGCAGTTTTGTATGATTGCATAAAACAGTTGTTTTTTCGACAAAATATGCAAACATATATTGTCGTTGTTTGTAAAATGTTGGTATTTAGTTTGTTTATATTTTCGGACGCCTGTTGCGCTCAAAGAGAAAAACCAAAAATATAATCAAGCAATGTCGAAGAACAGGGGTGTTTTTTTAGGTGATACGTTTTGCCCGTTTAATTTATTAAAACTCTTCTTTTGCGCATTTTGCGTTGAATTTTGCGGTAACCCTAAATCTTTTTTCTACATATAATGGCGGCGTAAGGAGTTGATATGTATGACAAAAGAAACAGCCCCCGTTTCGTTCTTTCTCGGCGCGGATAACAGAGAGCGCTATTGCTCGCTTTTCGGCGAGGTATATTCTCCTTTTGATGAAGGCCGCCATTACATATTAAAAGGCGGACCCGGCACAGGTAAGTCTACTTTTATGAAAAAGGTTGCGCAAAAGCTTGAAGCGCGAGGCTATTTTGTGGAGCGCTGTTATTGCAGTGCAGACCCCGCGTCGCTTGATATGATATATGCGCCCGAAATAAATTATTCGATTTTGGACGGCACTTCGCCGCACAATTTCGACGCAACGCTTCCCGGTGTGACTCAGTTTTATGTAAACCTCGGCGAAGCGTGGGATACGCGTTATTTAAAAGGGCACGCAAAAGAAATAGCAGAGCTTGTTAACGCTTGCTCGACAGAGCATAAACGGTCAAGCGAGTTTTTGTGGCTTGCTTCAAGAATGGAGGCTCAAAAGTCAAAGCTTTTTTCGCTTGAAGCGGATTTCGGGAAGATAGCGGGATATATGAAACGCCTGGCAAAAAGAAAAATCCCCGAAAAAGGCGCGTCTGCCCCGGGGAAAATTAACAAAAGATTTTTAAGCGGTATAACGCCAGACGGCGTTTTTGTGATGTATGACACAATAAACGCTTTGTGCGAAGAAATGGTGACGGTTGAAGATAAATATGCCGCGGCGGCGCCCGTTATAGCGGCGTATCTCAGCGCCGACGCCGTGAATAAGGGCTATGACGTGTATGAATGCTATTGTCCGCTGATGCCGTTTTCAAAGGTCGAGCATATAATTATTCCCGAATTAAAGCTGTGCTTTTTCACCGAAAACCGCTATCACCCGTCGCTTTCGGACGGCGAAAAAACAGTTCACGCAACAAGATTTTGCAATAAAGAAAGCTTGTTTTCTTCAAAAGAAAAGCTGACATTTTTAGAGAAAAGCCAAAAAGAGCTTATCACGGAAGCCGTAAGAAGAATGTCGGTTGCAAAAGGGCTTCACGATAAGCTTGAAGAATACTATATTAAAGCCACGGATTTTTCCGTAATAGACGAAAAGTGCGAAAAGCTTATTTCTGAGCTGTAAAAATAAGAACCGCCCGAAAACAAGAAAAAACAATATAAAAAAATCCTATAAAAAAATCCGCCTTTTTTGATTCTCCTCAAAAAGGCGGTTTACATTTGCGTTGACTTTATAAAGCTTTTGATTATTTCTCCGAGATACTTTTGTTTTTCCTCGGGGCATTTTTTTGCGAGCGATGAAACCTTTTCCGAAAATTCGCCGTCGCCTTTGCCGTAAAGGATTTCGTCCGAAGAAACATTCAGCGCAAAAACAAGCTTGTTAAGTGTTTTTACGGATATTCCTCTCAGTCCAAGCTCAATATCGGAACAAAATTTTGCCGATACTTCAAGCTGTTCCGCAAGCTGTTCGCGAGTAAGCCCCAATTCTTCGCGCCCGGCTCGTATTCTCGCGCCGATTTCAATAAAATTCAGCTCTTCCATTTCAGGGCCTCCTTTGCAATAATATTTTACAACTGAGAGTTGTATATTAAAATAAACTAACAGCGTTGACATTTTGCAACTTTCAGCGTATAATTACTACAACAAAGATTAACTTCAAATAACGGCAAAAATCGGCATTTATATCCGAAATGTCCCAAAATGCACCCAAAATGTACCGAAAAGCACCGATTGTGACTTGCGCATATTGTTATTATGCACTAAAATATATAACAACGATATTTAATTCGCAACCGGAGATGCGGAGGGGTATTTTTGAATGTATTTATTTTAGACGACGACGTACTTTTGGCGAAAGACGTTTTCGGGCGTGCAAAAAATTATTTCGGCGAAAGTGCGGATGTTTCCGTATACAACAGCGGCGCGGCACTGAAAACCGCGGTGCTTAACGGTCAAAAACCCGACATAGCCGTGCTTGATATTGAGCTTTCCGATGGCGAAAGCGGCATAGACGTCGGCAAATGTCTTAACATTTTTGCCCCGAAATGCAAAATAATTTATCTTACCGGGCACATTGAATATTGCACGTCGGTTTATGAGTCCGAGCACGAGTATTTCGTTTTAAAAACGCTTATAGACGAAAAACTGCCTTTGGCGTTTGCGCGCGCTTCGGAGACTGTCGATAAAGGCGAAAAAATAATTTGCCTTGAATCAAAATCGGGGAAAACGCTTCTTGAAGCCGACGGAATTATTTATGTTGAGCGCGTCAGAAGAAAAAGCATCATAACCTGCTTTGACGGAACATACGAAACGCCCGAGCCGCTTGAGGATATTCTTGTAAAAATAAAAGGCGACGGTTTTGTGAGGTGTCACAACAGCTACGTCGTAAATTTGAAAAACGTGCGGCAATACCGTTCTTCGGAGTTCATTATGAAAAACGGGGAAAGCGTCATTGTTTCGCGTTCGTATAAAAAGAATGTCGATAAAGACTTTTTCGACTACATAAAGGAGCGCACCTGATGTTCGGACTCAGTTTAAAAGCAGTTTTATTCTATGCCGCAAGCGATACCGTTGCGGCATTTTCTTCTTTTGCGGCAATTAAAATTCTTTATACGCCGAAAAAGAGGCGAAAAACGCTTTTATATCTGCTGCCGTTTCTTCTTTTGCCGTTTGACATTTTAAGCAGCCTTTTAATCGAGTGCTCGCGCTTTAACAATTTTACATATTTTCCGCTTTTTGTCGCGACGGCATTTGTTTTGCTGCTTTCGGAGTTTTACGGCGTGCTGACTCAAGAGGGCGTTTTGACGGTTGCTTTTACGGGGCTTTTGCTTAAGCTTTTTGAGCCGGGACCTATGGCGCTGGCAACGTTTTTGTGCCGCACAATTTCGCCCGCGGAGGTGTACCCCGTAAAGACCTTTGTAAGCTGTGTTATTGAGCTTCCCTTGGATATACTGCTTGCATTTCTTATAAAAAAGTTTTTATTAAAGCGGATAGTAAAAATTCCGCCCGTTATAAAAAGCGCCGCGCTTATTTTTACGCTTGGCTCCGGCGTGCTCAGCATTTTGCAATATAATACCGAGCTTGATTTTGATATAATCAATACGGCGGAGTTTCGCACGGTTGAATATACAATGATATTTTTTGCGCTTTTCCCCATAGCCGTGATTTCGGTATACTTTTTAATGAAAAACGCCGAGGACAGGCGCGGGCTCGTTTCGCGGTATGAGGGCGAAAAAACCGAGTTCTTTTCAACGCTCAAAGAGTATAACGCCGAAATTTCAAAAATGAACCACGACATACAAAATCATCTGCGCACAATAAGCGTAATGGCGCAAAACGCCGACGCAGAGGAGTGTATGCGCTATTCGCGCGAGCTTGTCGGCGAATACGGCGGAAAAATGAAAAGCTTTTGCGAAAACGCGGCGCTTAATTCGCTTTTGCTTTATTATGACAGAAAGTGCCGTGAAGAGGGTGTCAACCTTAATGCCGACTGCGCCCTCAAAGAAAACACGTTCCTTTTGCCGACGGACACGGTTGCGATATTTTCAAATCTTTTAAGCAACGCCTTTGAAGCGGCAAAAAAAGAAGAAAACCCCGAGATTAAATTTTATGCCGGTGAAAAAGACGGCGCGCTTACGGCGCTGTGTGAAAACACCTGTACAAAAGCGCCGAAAAAACGCGGCGGCGAGCTTGTGACGTCAAAAAGAGACGGCAAAAACCACGGGCTCGGCACAAAGATAGTTAAAGATACTTTGGGAAAATACGACGGAAAATGCAGTTTTGATTTTGCCGACGGCAAATTCACCGCAAGCGTGTATATTCCGAATGAAATAAGCGCGGCGGTTTCTGCGGCGGAAGCGTTAAGCATAAGCGCGTCGGTGCGTAATTAAATATGATAAAAAATTAGATATGATAAAAAAGCCCCGTGCAAGGTGAAAAGAGCCTTACACGGGGCTTTGAAATTTGTATCGGAAAGACTTTAAATCTCTATGCCGAGTTCTGCGATTTTTTCTCTAAGCGCCGAAAAATCCGAAAGAGCATCGGGCTTTTGGGCTTCATTTCGCAAAAGGGCGGCGGGGTGAAACGTTCCCATAAAAAGAATGTTGCCCTTTTTAATAAACTGCCCATGCTGTTTTGTAACCCTGAATTCGGGGTCAATAAGCCTTTGCGCCGCAATTCTGCCGAGACAGACAATGATTTTAGGCTTTATAAGCCTTGTTTGCGCGCGAAGCCACGGAATACACGCCTCCTGCTCTTCCGGCAGGGGGTCGCGGTTTTTCGGCGGGCGGCATTTGACAATGTTTGCAATATAGATGTTCTTTTTTCTGTCAAGGTCTATAACGGCAAGGTATTTGTCAAGAAGCTGACCTGCTTTGCCGACAAACGGTTCGCCTTTAAGGTCCTCGTTTTCACCGGGACCTTCGCCGACGAACATTATATCGGCATTTTCGTTTCCTACGCCGAAAACCACGTTTGTGCGCGTAGTCTCAAGCGGGCACGAGCGGCACAAAAGGCAATCGGATTTTAACGCGGTTAAGCCGCCGTACATTTTAAAGGACAATAAGCTCCTTGGGAGCTTCGGTCAGAAGGCGTTTGCCGTCTTTTGTTATAAGCGCCATATCCTCTATTCTTACGCCGAATTTGCCGGGAATGTAAATGCCGGGTTCAATTGTGACAATGTTGCCTTCGCAAAGCGTTGCGGGTGAGCGGGGCGAAAGGTTAGGCAGCTCGTGTATTTCAACGCCTACGCCGTGGCCTGTGCCGTGGCCGAAATATTCGCCGTAGCCCGCGTTTGCAATAACGTCGCGCGCCGCCTTGTCGGCTTCAACGCCCGTGATGCCGGGTCTTAAAACGTCGATAGAAGCAAGCTGTGCTTTAAGCACGGTCTCATAGACCTTCTTTTGTTCGTCCGAAACCTTGCCGACGGCAACCGTTCTTGTCATATCGCTGTGATAGCCGTTAACAAGCGCGCCGTAGTCCATTGTTACAAAATCGCCGATTTCTACCTTTTTTAAGGTCGGCACGCCGTGGGGCATAGATGAGTTTTTGCCGCTAACGGCGATTGTTTCAAACGAAAGCCCGTCCGCGCCGTTTCTGAGCATATAATATTCAAGCTCCAATGCGATGTCCTTGTCGGTAACGCCGGGCTTTATATAAGAAAGTATGTGATTAAACGCCTCTTCTGCAATGCGCTGTGCTTTAACAACCTCGCCGACTTCATATTCGCTTTTTACACTGCGGCTTTCGCCTATGAGCGTTTCAACCTCGGGGAGGGCGATAACCTCACAGCCTTCAAAAATCTCTTTATAGGCTTCGTACATCGAAACGGTAAGGTTGTCACTTTCGGTATAAACCGTTTTGACGCCCATTTTTGAAAGGTAGGGCACAAGTGTGTCTTTCATGCTGTTGAAAAGCTCACAGTGGCAAGCGGTTACTTTGTTTTGGGCGGCTTCGATGTAGCGGCTGTCGGTGAAAAATACGCTGTCGCTTTTAGTTATAACAAGAAAGCCGTCGCTTGCGGCAAAACGGGTGAAGTAAAAACGGTTTACTTCGGATGAAATAATGACCGCTTCGGCGGCTGTTTTTAATATTGAAGAAAATTTTGAAGATAACATATTATGACCTCCTAAATTGAAATTCAAAAAAATAAAGAGATGAAACACGAGGTTTCATCTCTCCGTTTTAATAGAATTTACGCTTGCGAGCAGCCTCGGATTTTTTCTTTCTCTTTACAGAGGGTTTTTCATAGTGCTCTCTCTTGCGGACTTCCTGAATAACTCCGTCTCTTGAAGTCTGTCTTTTAAATCTGCGAAGAGCGCTGTCCAAGGACTCGTTCTCTTTAACTTTAACCTGACTCATTTATAGTTCCCTCCCTCCGCATTACCTGCAAAGGTACAATTAACATAATACGCATTCTATTATAACGGCGCCCCCCTTTATTGTCAAGAGGAAAATTCAAGTTTTTCGCGCTTTGCGCGTGAAAAAACAGGAAAAAAGGGGACTGCCGCACAAAGCAACAGTCCCGATTAGAGGGTGAATTTATTTTGCGAGAGCGCCGACGAGAAGCATATACTCGCCTATCTGAGCGCCGAATTCGGGTGCGCCGTCCATAATAAGCTTGCCCGATTTTGTTGACTCAAGCATATCGTCTATGCCGAGAAGCGTTCCGAGAGCGCTGTCGTAGCAGTCAAAGCGAAGCGTAAAGAACGGCATTGCGCGTTTATATTCGCCTCTGCCGGAGCGTGTTTTGCCCGCTTTAACCCTGATATAAGCCGAAGCTTCGGGGTGGTCGTTTACGGCGAAGGCATAAACGCGGTCGGGGCTTTTAAGCGCCCAATTGTGAATGGCTTCGTGACCCTGTTTGTTAAGCGTGCTTATTCCCGCTGTGAGAAGATAGAAATAGCATTTTACAAGAAGAGCCTTTGATGCTTCGTCCTCGGGCGGCTTTGTAAGCCCGAGAAGCCCTGCCATTTTAAGAAGAGCCGCCATAAATACGCCGAACTCATAAACAAAGTTTACGCCGCGCATTTTGGGAAGCGTTGCAGGGCCGATTTTGCCTTTGAAAAAGGCGTTCATGGCTTCAACGCTCTTAAACTCAAGCTCTACGAACTTTTGCTTTTTAATGCGATGTGCAACCTTGTCGGCGTGAACAAGCCATTCGTCGCCGTTCACCATAAAGTGAGTCGCCCACTTGCCCTCGGGGGCTTCGGGGTCAAGACAGCTTACCTGGTAAATGCAATGAACGTTTTTGAATTTGCTGTTGAGCGACGGAACATCTGCCACAATCGTTTTTAAAAGGGGCAGCGCGCCGCACAAAAAGATTTTATTTGTGTAAATATCGTCCTTGGTAGGCATTATCCGATTGTCATTCCTTTCTTTAGCTATTAGCCGTTAGCTGTTAGCTTTTAGCTATTAGTGCGCGGCTTCGCCGCGATTGTATTCCGCACGTTGTGCGGAAATGTTAAGGAAAACGGCGTTGCCGT
>DJRI01000001.1:8601-18719 GCA_002440045.1 Ruminococcaceae bacterium UBA6364
GCAGATTGCCGCCCCTACGGGATAGCTATTAGCCGTTAGCTGTTAGCTATTAGCACGCGGCATTGCCGCGATTATAACCGCGCAAATGCGCGGTATATAGCGGAAAAACGCTTTGCGTTTTTGGCGGGCGGCAGGTTGCCGCCCCTACGGGATAGCTTTTAGCCGTTAGCTATTAGCTATTAGCACGCGGCGTTGCCGTGTTTAGCCTTTAGTAAGATGCGGTGAGATTTGCGATTTTTGCGACCCCGAAGCGTACAAAGGTACGCGAGTTAGGGGAGCAAAAACGCAAAGGTCGCCACAGATTACTAAAAAAATCAGAATTCATCGTCCCAGTTGTCATCTTCCTCAAAGTCTTTGTTCATAACTTCGCGGACTGCGGCAATAATTCCGTTTGCGTCTATGCCGACTTCAGCCATAATGTCCTCATGCAAGCCGATGGGAGCAAATTTGTCCTGATGGCCGAGCATTTTGAATGCGCAAGCCTTGCCCGACTCAACAACAACCTCTGAAACAGCCGAGCCGAGACCGCCGATAACCGAGTGGTCCTCAACGGTAATAATTCTTCTTGTGTCCATAACGGCTTTGAGAATTGCGTCTCTGTCGATGGGCTTGATGGTGTGCATGTTAAGAACTCTGACTTTAAGTCCGTCGGTATTCTCAAGGAATTCGGCAGCCTGTTTTGCCTGGAAATCGCACGAGCCGCAAGCGATTACGGTAATGTCGGTACCCTCGTGAATTTCAACAGCCTTGCCTACTTCAAAGCCGTAGTCCATATTTTCATAAAGAACACGGTCAAAGCCGCGGTTGATTCTTATGTAATACGGGCCGAAGTTGTCATAAGCGGCGTTAACCGCGTTTGCGGTTTCAAAGCCGTCTGCGGGAACGATAACGGTAAGGTTGGGCATTGCTCTTGTGATAGCAATATCAACGATTGCGTGGTGAGTGGAGCCCGCCTGACCGAACGATGTGCCGGCGTGTGTTGCGATTATTTTTGCGTTTACGTTCTGATAGCAAATGTCCGTGTGAAGCTGGTCGCAAGCCCTCATCGAGGTGAATGCCGAGAAGCCCGAAAGGAACGGAATGCAGCCTGCCTTTGCCATACCCGCGGCAACGCCGAACATATCCTGCTCTGCAATGCCGACGTTGATAACGCGCTCGGGGCAAACCTTAAGAACGTCGCCGAGTTTTGTGGATTTTGCAAGGTCGGCGGTAATGGCAACGACCTTGGGGTCTTTCATAATCAAATCTGCGAGAGCCTTGCCGTAAATTTCAGCGGTAGCAACCTCGGTCTGGTCAATAGCGTTATAAACAAATCCGCCTGCCATAATTATTCGCCCTCCTTTTCTGCACGGGCAACTCTTGCTTTGTAGTCGTCTTCGAGCTGCTTTTTGTATTTTTCAAATGTGGGTTCGTCAAGTGCCATATAGTGGCAGTGATAGTCGCCCTCAATGTCTTTGATGCCTGCGCCCTTTTTCGTATCCATAATGATGCAGGTGGGAGCGCATTTTTCCTTTGAACGCTCAATAGCCATATCAATAGCGTCGCAAAGAGCTTTAATGTTGTTGCCGTCAACCGTTACGGTGTTGAAGCCAAAAGCAACCATTTTGTCTGCAAGCGGCTCAAGCTTCATAACTTCTTCCGTGGGGCCGTCAATCATGCAGTGGTTGCGGTCGATAAACACGATGCAGTTTGAAAGCTGATAATGGTTAATGGTCATAAAGCCTTCCCAGTTAGAGCCTTCGCCCAATTCGCCGTCGCCCGTTACAACATAGGTAAGGTAATCTTTGCCGAGGATTCTTGCGGCAAGTGCTGTGCCCGCGGCAATAGAAACGCCGTGGCCGAGAGAACCTGTTGAAGCGTCTACGCCGACAACCTTGTTCGAGTCAAGGTGCATACCCATTTTAGAGCCCGAAAGGTTAAAGGTTTTGAGCATTTCAAGGTCATTGAAGCCCTTTTCGCAAAGTACGGGCGCGTACGCAATCGCCGCGTGACCTTTTGAAAGAATGAATCTGTCGCGGTCCTCCCACTTGGGTTCGTCGACTCTGATGTTGAGGTACTTGTGATAAAGCACCGTGAGAAGGTCCATAACGCTGAGACCTCCGCCGATATGACCGGAGCCTGCCCACGAAGTGGTCTCAAGGCAAAGGTTTCTCAGCTCAAATGCTTTCTTTTCAAGAGCCAAAAGCTCCTGCTTTGAAAGTGCCATAGTGTTTCCTCCCTTAAATTATAGGTTTATTTAAATTTTTATATTTCGGGGTGATTTTTCTTGACCGTCTTGAAGGCGTCTTCGGCAATCTCAATGGTCTTTTTAATGTCGTCGTGTGTAAGAGCGGCGTTTATAAAGTGGTTGTGGTGCGAAGCGAAGAACGCGCCGCGGTTTACGCACTCTGCAATCCACTCCTGATGAAGCATCATAGAGTCGTCGTTTGCGATTCTGAGATAGAAGAGTGCGGGTGCGCCCGAAACGACAAGGTCAAAGCCGTGCTCTGCGCCCGCTTTTTTAAGACCGTCGCAAAGCTCTGTGCCAAGCTCTTTAAAGAGTTTGGGTGTGTCAAGCTTTTTCATTTTGTTTATTGTGGCAATGCACGCCGCAAACGGAACGGCGCTCATCCAGTAAGAGCCTGTGTATGAAAGCGAAGAAGCCGCGCCCTTTAAGAACTCTTTTCCGCAGAATGCCGACATATTGTAGCCGTTTGCAAGAGCCTTGCAGAAGCAGATGATGTCCGCTTCAAAGCCGAAATAGTGGTCGCTGCCCGCAAGGTCAAGTCTGAAGCCCGCGCGAACGTCGTCAACAATAAGAACGATGCCCTTTTCTGTGCAAAGCTGTCTTACCTCCTGCCAGAAGCCCTTTATCGGGAACGAGTTGTCCGCAAAGTTGCCGTGGTTATAAGGCTGAGCGATAAGTGCGGCGATTTCGCCGTCGTTTTCTTCCATTACTCTTTTAAGAGTGTCAATATCGTCCCAGTTTACATAGAGGTTGTTTGCAACGTCCTCGGGTGTAACGCCGGGATAGTCAATCTTCTGAACGAACGGTGAAACGCCGTGATAGAAGCCGTTGAAGAAGATTATTTTCTTTTTGTGGGTGTGTGCGCGCGCGGTAAGAATAGCGCCCTGTGTTGCGTCGTTGCCGTTTTTTGCAAAGAATGCCCAGTCGGCTGTGTTAACGGTGTCAACAAGAAGCTCTGCGCACTCGACCATAATTTTGTTGGGCGAGGTGGTGCAGTTGCCGAGCTTCATCTGCTCCATGGCGGCGGCGTCAACGTCGGGGTCGCAATAGCCGAGAACGTTCGGGCCGTAGGCGCACATATAGTCGATATATTTGTTGCCGTCAACATCCCAGAAATATGTGCCCTGTGCCTTTTCGGAGAAGCGCGGCCATCTGTTTACGGGGATAAACTGACCTTCGGCGGGGCCGAGGTGGCCGTAAACGCCTGCGGGGATAACCTTTGCGGCTCTTTCGTACCACTCGTCGGATTTTGTGTTTTTGTATAACGGGAATTTACTCATCGTCTTCTCCTCCTTTACCCGATATAAAGCGCAACTCTGTCAAGTATGCGGTTAACGTTGTCAAGCATATTGACCATTCCGTGCATTTCGATTTTGCCGGTGCCGATGCATGCAAGCGCGTTTACTTTGCCGTCGAAAAGCGCACGTGCTGTTTCGATTGACTCAAATATCATCGAAGCGCGGTATTTTTCGGGTGTTCTCTTTAAGGTGATAAGGCGGTGGTCCTTGCAGACTATCTCAACGCCGGGACCGTTTTTGATGCCGAGGTAAACGGAGCCGTCGGGGATATAGTGCGCGCTGAACTTGCCGATTTCGTCGTTGTTGCCTATCTGGGCAATTGCAACGCCTATCGTGTTAAGCATAAGCGTGGTGCTGCGTCTGAAAAACTCGGGGTCGTTCAAGTCCTCTTCCGCTGGCTTCATATACTTCGTTAAAATGTCGGTAAGAGCCGTGAATTTTTTCAAAAGGAATTTGATATGTAAAAAGCCTTTTGAGGGAATGGGCGTTACAGTGCCGTCAATAAGTCCGTTGAACTTCTCGCACGAAGAAAACGGAAGCTTGACGTCGCAGGCGCCGCAACCCTGCTCCATACGGCATCTGCCGTTTTTGAAATAAAGCGTGGCAGAAGGACCGCCCTTGACCTCAAAGCCGATTGAAATGGGCTTTTCGTCTTTAATAAGGTCGGAAGCCTCGGGAACAAGCTCGCAAAGATTTTCGAGTGTGCCGAGGATGGCATACATATTGATATACGCCAGCGTTTTTGAATCCATTAAGTTTTGCAAAGCAAAAGCCTCCTTTACGGGGATTTATATTCCTTTATATTTTACCAAAGACTTCCGTCAAAGTCAACCAATGCACCGATTTTTTTATTATCGTTTTTTGTTGAAAAAATACAATCAAGTGAAAAGAGCCGCCGTTTTTGAGAAAAAGCGAAGTTTTTTGTGTACTCTCACAAAATATCACTTTTCTTTTTGTGGAAAACGAACACCGAATTTTAACATATTATTAAATTAAATTAAGGAATTGCGCAAGCGGACACAATTTGCTTGACTTTTAAAAAAATGACTGTATAATTATAGATGTAATAATAGTGAATACCCGTTCACTTTCAATTGGGAGGCAAAAACATGGACAACAGATTTGCTATCAGCGAATATCATGACGCCGCTGCCGTAACAAAGCAGCTTGACGAGCTTATTAAAAAGCCCATTTACACAATTAAGCCCGACGTGCTTAAAAAGTACGAGGATGAATATTTTGACAAAAAGTGCCAAAAGAGCAAAGAGATGATTGAAGAAGCCAAGAAGATTATTCCCGGCGGAGTTCAGCATAACCTTGCTTTCAACTATCCTTTCCCGCTTGTTTTCACAAAGGCTGAGGGAATGAAGCTCTACGATGTAGACGGCAACGAGTATTTTGACTTTCTTCAGGCGGGCGGCCCCACGGTTCTCGGCTCCAATCCCCCTGCGGTAAGAGAAAAGGTTATCGACCTTTTAAATACATGCGGCCCTTCAATCGGTCTTTTCCACGAGTTTGAATACAAGCTTGCAAAAAAGATTTCCGACAGCATCGAAAGCGTTGATATGTTCCGTATGCTCGGCTCGGGCACAGAGGCGTGCATGGCGGCTGTCCGTGTTGCAAGACTTGCCACAAAGAACAAAAACATCGTTAAAATGGGCGGCGCTTATCACGGCTGGAGCGACCAGCTTGCCTACGGCATAAGAATCCCCGGCTCAAAATTCACACAGGCTCACGGCGTTCCGCTTTACATCTTCAAGCACACGCAGGAGTTCTTCCCCAACGACCTTGACTCTCTTGAAAGAACGCTCAAGCTCAACCAGTTAAGAGGCGGCACGGCTGCCGTATTCATTGAGCCTGTCGGCCCCGAAAGCGGCACAAGACCGCTTGATAAGGACTTTAACAAGGGCGTTGAAAGACTTTGCCGCAAATACGGCGCGCTTCTTGTTTTCGACGAGGTTGTTACGGGCTTCCGCATCGGTATGGCGGGCGCTCAGGGCTACTACGGCGTTTCGCCCGACCTTACCATCTTCGGCAAGGTTATAGCCGGCGGCTATCCGGGTGCAGGCGGCATCGGCGGCAAGAGAGAATATATGAAATATCTCGGCGCAGGTCTTGACGGCAACCAGAAAATCCACAAGGCTCTTATTGGCGGCACAATGGCGGCAACACCCATTTCGTGCGTTGCGGGCTACTACACCCTTGAAGAGATTGAAAGAACAAACGCCTGCCAGGTTGCGGGTCAGATGGGCGACAGGCTTACAAAAGGCCTTCAGGACCTCATCAAAAAATACGACCTTCCGTTCGTTGCATTTAACCAGGGTTCTATCTGCCACCTTGAAACGGTCGGCACAATGCACTTTGCAATAGATTGGCTCAAACCGTGGCAGATTCCGCATGTTCTTGACGAAACAAACGTCAGAAAAGCCGAAATGACCCACATGGGCGCGGCTTATATGGCAGAGGGTCTTGTTACTCTTGCAGGCAGCCGTCTTTACACAAGCGCGGCATACACGCCCGAGCTTATTGACGAAGCTCTTGTCAGATTTGAAAGAGTTTTCCGGAATGTTGCTCAGAAGGTATAAGACAGGAAAAACAAATATATGCGCTGTGTGCGGCGGCAATGCCGCCGCATAGAGCGCGTTTTTATTTTAGCGAAAGGATGACATTTTATGGATATTCTTGAAGCAAAAGAGCTTGTAATAAAAGCCGGGCACGAGCTTTTAAAATCGGGCCTTATTGCAAGAACGTGGGGCAACGTCAGCTGCCGCGTGAACGACAGACAGTTTGTTATCACTCCCAGCGGCAGGGCGTACGAAACGCTCACGCCCGACGAGATTGTTCTTGTAAATATTTCGGACCTCTCTTACGACGGCGACGTAAAGCCCTCGTCCGAAAAGGGAATACACGCGTCGTGCTACAGCTTAAGACCCGACTGCAATTTTGTTATTCATACCCATCAGAAAAACGCTTCGGTTGTAAGCGCGCTCGGCGTTGACATCAACAGCGTAAACGGCGGCAGCGCAGATATTATCGGCAACGATGTTCCCTGCGCTTCTTACGGACTTCCTGGAACGGGCAAGTTAAGAAAAGGCGTTGTTGACGCGCTCAACCGCTCAAAATCAAAAGCCGTTATTATGGCGCACCACGGCGCGGTTTGCCTCGGCAGTGACTATAACGAGGCTTTTGCCGTTGCAAACGAGCTTGAAAAGGTCTGCGAAGAGTATATTATCGACCGCTGTAAGAGCATTTCGGGCAAGGCGTGCGAAACGTTTTCGGATGTTGTTGATTATGTTTCGGGTGTTTTCACCTCCGATGAAAAATATAAACCCGCAAAAGAGTTTGAGGCTTGCGACAGCGAGCGCAAAGACGATTGTTTTTATATCGCGCCCGAGGGCAAAGCCGCTTCGGTTATAGATATTAAAAGCGGCGCATGGGTCGGCGGCGCCGAAATTCCCGACAGTGCCGATATGCACCTTGCGATATACAAAAAACGCGGCGATGTAAATTATATTCGCCACTCTAAAAACGAGTTTGCCGTTGCCGCTTCAAGAAAGGGCAAAACCTTAAAGCCGTTCCTTGACGATTTTGCACAGCTTGTAGGCCCGACGGTAAAAACAGCCGTTTTTAACCCCTCAAACACAATCAAAACGTCAAAAAAGGTTGTAAAAGCCCTCGGCAACCGCAACGCCGTCCTTGTTAAGGATAACGGCGCGGTGTGCGTTGCAAAAACGGGCTATGACGCAGAAGCCGTTGAAATCGTTATGGATAAGGGCTGCAAAACCTTTGTCGGAACAGAGCTTTACAGCGGCGTAAAACCCATCAACCAAATCGAAGCCCACCTTATGAGATTTATTTATCAGAAAAAATATTCAAAAAAGGCGGGAAAATGATAGGACTTCCGGCTGTTAGCCGTTAGCTTTTAGCTATTAGCTTGCATAGCGGTAACTTTGTTTTATCATTTCTATATCATTTTTAAATTCAGCCGTTGCGCGGCACAGCCATGCAACAAACATTTTTGACAACAATTATTTTCGGTTCGCAAATAAATTTAATTGCCGCCGTAGGCGTACCTTCGGTCGTATGAAGGGCGACAGCCGCGAAGCGGTGGCGGAAGATTTTTTAACCGCGTAAGCGGATTTAAAATCTGTGCCGAAGGCACCCGAATTTCGAACGCTTTTCCTTTGATTTAACTTTATTACATATGGTCGCATCTTTGGCGTTCAAGAACTCTCCACCGTTCGCAAGCGAACGGTCCCCCTCTCTTCGAAGAATGGTATAATGTTTTTAAATGAGAACGACAAGTCGGAATTTGCAGGTTTGATTGATGAGAATTGTAGAAGTTACAGAAAACAAAAAACAATATCTTGATTTGCTCCTGTTGGCGGATGAGCAGGAAGATATGGTTGACCGTTATCTCTATAATGGTAAAATGTATGTTCTTGATGATGACGGAGTGAAATGCGAGTGTGTCGTAACGGACGAAGGGAATGGAGTACTTGAAATTAAGAATATCGCTACAGTTCCCCCATTTCAGCGAAAAGGCTATGCCAAAACGCTGATTGAATTTCTTGTTGAAAAATACCACAGACAATTTTCGATACTGCAAGTGGGAACCGGCGACAGCCCGTTGACGTTACCCTTTTATGAAAAATGTGGCTTTGTACGCTCGTATACCGTGCCAAATTTCTTTACGGATCATTATGATCACCCGATATATGAGTGTGGTGTACACCTTGTAGATATGGTGTATTTGCAAAGACCTCTATAAAACAAATTTCTGTTTGTCCAACAGAATCCCTTACATACAATAAGATATCGACAAATCGGAATTTAGCGAGGTAAAGATATATGCTTCATTTAGAAAAAGTAAATGGTAATAATGTCTGGGATATCCTAAAACTGACGGTATCGAAATCGCAGAAGAACTTCGTTGCCACCAATGAGATCAGCATCATTGAAGCGTATACTGCAATTACGGGAAACGGTCATGCATTCCCGTTTGGTATATATGATGAGGATAAGCCTGTAGGCTTCCTGATGATTGGTTTTGATGTTGATGATTATTGGACGGATGCACCTGAAATTGCAAAGGGAAACTATAATCTGTGGCGTCTTATGATCGATAAGGCATATCAAAACAGAGGGTACGGAAAAGAAGCGGTCAGCCTTGCATTAGAGTTCATAAAATCTATGCCTTGTGGAGAAGCGGAATACTGTTGGCTATCATATGAACCCGATAATGCAGTTGCCCGTCAGATGTATCGCTCTTTCGGTTTCGAAGAAACCGGTGAAATGGACGGCGAAGAACTGATTGCTGTTCTGAGACTGCAATTAATAACTTCCAGTTTGTCGAGCTACAAGTAAATCATTTATACTCAACCACCGGGGAGAAATCCCCGGTGGTATTTTTATGCCCCAAAGGAGGTGACAGTCAATGATTCCGGTCCTACACACCGCAAATGCAACAGACTTTTCCACTTTCGGTATCGGCGTGTTGACGGACACCATCTCCTGCGAGGTCACCGAGGAGCGAAACGGTGTATTTGAGTGGGACAACTTCACGGTAAAGTTCCATTCGCACCGTGGTCAGAAAACCGGCGTGGTCATTGAATACGGAAAGAACCTCACAGCCCCGAAAGCAGGACGAGGACAACAGTGGCGTGTATAGCTGAGTTGACGGCAGTTCATTTTCGGTGTATAATTATTCTAATAATAATATGAAAAGGGGCTGCCGTTGTGTCACAGATAACAAAGCGGGCAATTGAACAGTCGTTAAAAAATCTTTTGGCAAAAAAGCCGCTCACAAAAATAACAATAAACGATATTGCCGAGGACTGCGGAATAAACCGTATGACCTTTTATTATCATTTTAAAGATATTTATGACCTTGTTGAGTGGTCATGCCTTGAAGATGCGCACAAGGCTCTTGATGAAAAAAAGACATACGAAACATGGCAGCAGGGCTTTTTGCAGATTTTTGAAGCGGTTCTTGAAAACAAGCCTTTTGTTATGAATGTTTACCGCTGTGTTCACAAAGAACAGACCGAAAGATATTTAAAGCCGCTTGTCGATAATCTTTTGCTCGGAGTAATTAACGAAGAGTCCGAGGGGCTGAACGTCCGCGAGGAGGATAAGGAGTTCATAGCGCAGGTTTATTCATATATTTTCATCGGGCTTATGCTCGACTGGATAAAAGACGATATGAAAGAGGACCCCGAAAGCATAGTGCACAGACTTTCGGTTCTTTTAAAGGATTCGGTGCCGTCGGCACTTAAACGATTTGAAATCGGACGGTGATTTTATCAAATCACACGTTTTGATAAAAATTTTTACACATTGCGACCTTGTGATAAAGCTTTCGTCACAGGGTCGTTTTTGTTTATTGTAAGTCGGCAATATGCGGATATAATAAAGGCATAAACAAATTTTACGGGAGGCTTCTCTATGTATTATTCGGCAGGAACTTATGAATCTTTTGCACATCCCGAAAAGCCGAAGGACGCCGACAAAAAGTCGGCATATATCATCGGCACGGGTCTCGCGGGACTTACGGCGGCGTTTTATCTTGTCCGCGACGGACAGATGAAAGG
>DJRI01000088.1 GCA_002440045.1 Ruminococcaceae bacterium UBA6364
TTCATATGCAATAACCGCCGCGCCGTAAGCACCCATAACGTCGTAATGCTCGGGCACAATAAGCTCTTTTTGAAGCTCTTCTTCAAACGCCGCTTTAATACCCTTGTTTGCCGCAACGCCGCCCTGAAAAAGTATCGGCGTTTCAATTTTTCTGCCCTTTGAAAGGTTGTTTAAATATCCTCTTGCAAGAGCCGTGCAAAGACCTTTTAAAATATCCTCCTTGCGGCAGCCCGTTTGCTGCTTGTGAATCATATCGGACTCGGCAAAAACGGCGCACCTGCCAGCAATTCTTACGGGCGAATGCGATTTTAAGGCAAGCTCGCCTATTTCTTCAACGCCCACGCCGAGCCTGCCCGCCGTTCTGTCAAGAAAAGAGCCTGTGCCAGCGGCGCACACGGTGTTCATATTAAAATCCGTAATAATGCCGTTATCGAAGAAAATAATTTTTGAGTCCTGACCGCCGATTTCTATTACCGTTTTTACATCGGGGCACACCTTCAGCGCGGCAACGCCGTGGGCTATAATCTCATTTTTAACGGTATCTGCACCTATAATAAACGAAGCAAGCCTTCTGCCGCTGCCGGTTGTGCCCGAAGCGCATATTTTACCGCCCTCGGGTATTTTTAGGCGGCTCATTCCGTCGCAAACGCTTTTAATCGGGTCGCCGTTGTTTCTTAAATACACCTTATCTTTTATATTCAGCGCTTTGTCTATAAGCACAAAATCCGTGCTTACAGAGCCGACGTCAACCCCGAGAAAAAATTCTTTTTCCATTTAAATTATTTTCCTCTTTTCTTTTTATCATTTCAACGAACGCTTCTACCCTTGTGATGTAGCCTTCTTCACCCGTTTGCTCGTCCACCGAAAGCTGTAAAAGCGGAACGCCTGTTTTTTCGTGTATTTTGGGAAGCACCGCCGAGGCCGCCGTTTCGGGCATACAGTTTAAAGGGTAAATCTGAATTATGCCGTCTTTATTTTTTGACCAAAGCGACGTGTAACCCACCGTGTCGCGCGCAAATCCGCCGATGCATTTCGGCATATACTTTAAAGCGGCAAGTGTGTGCGGCCTGAAAATAAACGGAATGCGCCCGAAAAGCCATTTTGAAAGAGTTAAAGAGCGGCGCGTTCTGACACCGATGTCTGCAAGGCGGCGCTGTATGTCATAATTTGAAAAGCTGTCGATTATTGAGTAAATATCGCCGACGATGCCGACAAAAAGCCTTTTTTCGCGCTTTTCTTCAAAGCTTTTTGCAAGAAGCATTGATTTATATATTTTTGCATTGAGTTCAAAAAAGCTTTTGCATTCGCCGAGTTCTTCAAGGCAGTTTTTTTCGTATCTGTTAAAATCGCGCCTGTTGCTTTCGTCTTTTATTGTCGAGCGTATGTCAAGCATAAAATTTTCAAATCTGTCAAGATAAACGCACGAAGCGACGGCTTTAGGTGCAACAGAAAAAAGCGAAGCGGCGCTTTTTCCCGTTTCATTTTCGATGTAAGACAAAAGCTCTTTGAGGTCGTCTGAAAAAAATTCAAGCGTCAGCACCCTGAAATTTATGCCGTTTTCTTCAAAAAGCCTGTTCATGGCAGACGAAAAATATCCAAACGCGCACGGACCGCACCCACCGAAAAATATGCCTGTATCGGCACCTCTTTCATATGAATCAAGCATATTTCCCATAACGGTTTTAAATGGCATACACGCGTCTTTCGGGGCGATTAAAAGCGCTTTGAAAACGCCCTCTTCGGTGTTGCCGCGAGGCTTTAAAAAATCGACTCCCCACTCTCTTAAAAGCGTGGAAATAAGTATATCCGAATACCCTATAGACGGAAAAGCAAGCTTCATAAAACAGGCTCCTTTTTTCTTTTTATCATATCAACAAACGCTTCGGCGCGGGTTCTTACGCCCTCTTCGCCGGTGTGCTCGTCAAACGATATTTCGGTAAACATTATGCCGCCCTTTTCGGCGTTTTTTCTTAAAAACGGAAGCACAAAAGAGTCGGGTCCGCACCCGAACGACGAAAGATATAAAATGCCGTCTATTCCGCTTTTTGAAACGGCGTTCATAAATCCCATACTTTCCGTGCCCGTAACCCAAAAGAAATGCTTTTTTAAAACGTCGCATTCACTTGAGAAAGACGCTCTGTCAAAACGCTCCGCAGTAACGGCGCGGCAGCCCAGCTCTTTTAAGAGAGAACATATATGCATATTGACGTTTTCGTCAAAAACAAGATACGGGTGACCCATTACGGCGATATTGATTTCGCCCTGAATTTCGGTTTCGGCGTTTCTGAATTCTTTTGAATTTTTGTATTTAATCAGGGCTTTATATGCTCTTATTATTTCATACGGGAAATATCCGAGCATAGCCCCTGTGCGAAAACAAAAGCTTTGAAGATTTTTTGAGAGCGTGGGTTCAAGTATTTTAACATTGCATTCAAAAGAGGACTTTATCATATCGTTTACCCCCATAACCTTAGGGCAGGTAAACATATCGTTATAAGGCTTTACTATGCGCGGCATAAAAAGCGCTTCGGCGCCCTTTTCCATAAGATTTGCAATATGCCCGTGATACGCTTTAATCGGCAGGCACGCGCCGTCGGTGCAAAGGGCGGCACCCTCTTTTATTATTTTTTCGTCGGTTTTGTCGGATAAAATCACATCCTCGCCCAAAGCCTTTAAAAAGCACTCCCACATATCGCCCTGTTCGTAATAATAAAGGCCGCGCGGTATGCCGATTTTCACCTTAAACCACCTCAAAAAAAGAAATCCGTCCATAAAATTATGGACGGGAAAGCTTTAAATATACTTTCAGGAAAAGACAATATTGCTTTTAAATTCCGCAAGTCTTGCTTTATACGCCGCTTCGGCGTCGCAAAAATAGGCGGGCTTTGCATCTTTTTCGCCGAGTATTTTTAAAAGATACTCGGTAAAATACGGATTCTCTATAAGAAGCGGCCCTAACAGATATGTTCCGAAAAAGTTTTTGTAGCGCACGCCCTCAAAGCTGTCTTCAATATGCGAACCGAAGCCCTTTGTAACGCTTATAAACTTCATTTCGGCGGGAATTTTATAGGTATTTGAAAATCGGCTTGTGTAGCCGACAATTTCAATATCTGAGAAGCGACCCAACATTAAAGAATTAAGCCGCTTAGGTATTGTCTGAACGGAATAATAATCGAAAATGCCGAGAGCTTCTGTTTTTGTGCCGTCAAAATTTTCGATATAGCGACCCATAATTTCAAAGGTGTTGCCCGTCATTAAAAAGACCGTTCCGCCCTCTATTAACTCCGAAATTCTGTTTTTATGGTCTTTTAGCCGTTCTATCAAAAGCCTTTGGTTTGACTCACTGCACGAGCCGAAATATACCATATCGGGCTTTTCTTTTAAAAACCGCGGCATTTCTTTTATCGGCGTATCAAAAATATCGGCGTCTTNNTAACTCGGCGTCTTTTAAAGAAAGGCGCAAATAGCGCATATTCGCCTTGTCGCCGAAAAGACAGCACACCTCAGGGTAAATCACTTCAATTTTCATTAAAATCCCCTCCGAAAGCTCTTATTATTCGCTTTTCGACCTGCAAAGCAAGGTCCAAAGTTGATGTGTCGTGCAAAAGATATACCGCTTTCACGCTTTTGTCCATTCGCTCAACGGCGCTGAATTCATCTATATCGCAAAGAAGCTTTTTTTCGTCTGCACCGGCAATTAAAAGCCGCAGTTTATAGTCAAGACAGCGCGGCCCTGCAAGAATTATCTGCTTTATTTCGGGCTTTATCAAAAATTCAAAGTCGGCGTCGTATATCCAGCCGATAAATTCCGAAGAATCCTTTCTTTCGTAAATATCGTCAAGCATAATAAACACACTGCGTTCTTCTTTTTTTGAGCCGACAAAATCAAACGCCCTTGAAGCCGCAACCGAGTTTTGCCCCTTTGCCATTGTGCGTATTAAAGACACGCCCTTAAACTGCGTTTCGCTGTAGCGCGTTTCGGTAATTTCCGTTTTTAAAAGAGCCTCATTTACTGTCTTTTCGCTTATTCCGATTTCATAAAGCAAAGTTATTGCCGCAAGCTCGTTATAAATGTTAAAAAGAGCGTCGTTTATCACAGGGAACTGCGCCGTTTTGCCGTTTCTTAAAACGGTCATGGTTTTGTTTTTTAAGTCTGTCAAAGTAATTCTGCAATCGGCGTCATAAGAGCAAAACCCGCACGACGGGCAATAGGCTTTTCCGATGTGGTGATACCTTAAATATTCGTATTTAAGCTTTGTAAAGCATACGGGGCAAAAAGAAAAGTCGTTAATAAGGTTTACGCACTCTTTAACATCCGTTTTAAGCTTATCTATTCCGAAAAACACGCGTTTGTTATCCTTTAATAGCCGCGACGACTGAAGGCAGTCGGCATTCAATATGAGCTTTGTGCTTTTGGGAACAAAGGTGTCAAGTATTCCGAAAATATATTCGGGGTGTGCGTTTCGCTTCAAAGAGTCCCTGAAAAGGTTTGTTACAACCAAAAAGTCGGGCTTTATAAACGGCAAAATAAGGCGCGAAAAGCGTTCGTCAACCTCAAGAACGCAAAAATCAACACGAGGCTTGCCGAAAACGCCCACACTGTGTGTGAGCGCAGCAGCAACTCCCGTGTTGATATTTGAACCGTAGCGGTTTGAAACAACCTTAAAGCCCGCGCAAGTCAATACGTCGGCAATAATGTTCGTTGTTGTGGTTTTTCCGTTAGTGCCCGTAACGCATATAAGACAGGGGCACTTTTTTGTCTGTGAAAGAAAATCGGGGCATATTTTAAGAGCCACGCGCCCGGGAAACATTGTTGCGTTTTTTCCCGCAAGCTTCAGAATTACAAAAGTCAGCTTTGAAAGCCACAGCGCCGTAAAATACCGAATTCTTGACATTAATTAATCGGGTCCTTTCATTCCCCGTCCGTGTCAAGCTGTGATGTGCAGTGAGGGCAGCGCGTTGCCTTTATATCTATTTCAGACATACAGAAGGGGCATTTTTTTGTTGTCGGGGCAGGCTCTTCCTCTTCTTTTTTGCCGATATTGCGTATTTTGTTTATGCCCTTTACAATAAGGAATATTACAAAAGCAATAATGATAAAATCTATTACAGACTGAATAAACAAGCCGTAATTAAGAGTAGACGCGCCCGCCTCCTGTGCGGCGGCAAGCGTGGGATATTCGTTACCGTCGAGTGAAATAAACAGGTCGGTAAACGACACCTTGCCCGTAAGAAGGGTTATAATCGGGGTAAGGATATTTGTAACGAGCGAAGTAACGATTGACGAAAACGCGCCGCCGATTATAACGCCGACTGCAAGGTCAAGAACGTTGCCCTTCATTGCAAATTCCTTAAATTCTTTAAGAAAGCCCTTTCCTTTTTCGGCTTCCTTTTCGAGAGTTTTTTCAAATCTTTCTTTTTTCATTTTTCCACACCTCTGTTTTGCTTTAACGCCCATGCCGGGGCTTTATTTCGTTTAAGCAAAAAAATTATAGCATAGGAAAAGCGAGAAAAAAAGTGTTTTTTATAATATTTCTCAAAAAACTTGAAGATATGTTTATTTTAGGTTATAATTACCGTGTTAAAAGCCCCAAGGAGGGAACGATTATGATTTTAACCGCCGATATAGGCAACACCAATATAACGCTCGGCGCATTTAAAAACGATAAAATTTTGTGGATAGCAAGGCTTGCGACGGAGCGACAGCGCACGTCGGACCAATACGCGACGGAGCTTTCTGCGATTATGAATATGAAAAGCGACTCGGCGGCTTTTCGGGGCGCTATAATAAGCTCTGTTGTGCCCGAGCTTACAGACGTATTTAAAAACGCCGTAAAAGCAATTACGGGGTGCGAGCCGCTTATTGTTGCGGCGGGTCTTAAAAACGGCTTGAAGATTGCAACCGACAACCCCAAAGAGCTTGGCGCAGACCTTGTGGCAGGCGCTGTGGGCGCTTTAAACCAATATCCCCTGCCGTGCCTTGTTATGGACCTCGGAACGGCGACTAAAATTTCCGTTATCGACGGCGACGGCACTTTTTTAGGCTGTACAATCGCACCCGGCGTAGAAATTTCGCTTGACGCGCTTTCTCAAAGAACGTCGCAGCTGCCGGCAATCGCACTTTCTGCGCCCTCGCACGCGATAGGCACAAACACCGTTGACTGCATAAAATCGGGAACGGTTTTGGGTAACGCCGCAATGCTTGACGGCATGGCTTCGCGCCTTGAAAAAGAGCTTAAAAAGCCGATTAAAACCGTTGTTGCAACGGGCGGACTTGCAAAAGAAATTGTAAATTGCTGTGAAAGAGACATAATATATAACAAAGACCTTGTTCTTGAAGGGCTTTTGTTTATATACAAAAAAAATTGCGGTTAACCGCAAAATATGCATTGTATCCCTTTTGGGAACAGTAGCAAGGAGTGTTTTTTATGGACAAGAAAAAAAGAACGGCAAGACTTACGCTTACGGCGCTGTTTGCCGCACTGACGGTCGTTATGACCGTTACGCCGTATTTCGGCTACATCACCTACGGCGGTGTAATCGAAATAACCACAATACACATTGCGGTTATTTTAGGGGCGGCGGTGCTCGGCAAAAAGAACGGCGCGCTCATAGGCGGCATTTGGGGCGTTACCTGCCTTTTAAGGGCGCTTACAAACACGGCTTTATACGGGCTGTTTCTTAACCCGCTTATTTCGGTCGTGCCGCGAATAGCAGTCGGGTTTGTTGCGGGGCTTCTTTCTGAAAAGCTTTTAAAAACAAAGCTTCCTAAAGCTTTGGCGCTGTCAATCACGGCGGCTGTTTCAACGCTTACAAACACCGTTTTGGTGCTCGGCGCAATCTATCTTTTCGGCGGCACCATGAACCTTTATGCCGATATTTTTGAGCTTGTAAAGAGCGTGTTTATGACAATAATCGGCATTAACGGAATTATTGAGCTTTTGGGCGCTGTCATACTCGTTCCCGCGATATATATTCCGACGCAAAAATATTTTAAAAATAAAATCTGAAAAAGTAGCAGCGCAACCGTAGTTTTCGACCGTGAAAATTACGGTTGCTTTTTATCTTAAAATGCTGAAATATGTGTTCGGAACAGAGCCGACGGTTACGGTTTCGGCAACAAGAATATCGGTTTCGACGGTCTCTGTGCACCTTACCGTCCCCGCGTGGGAATAGGCGGAGGCTTTTACGCTTATGTAAATGCTGTGGCGCGTTTGATTTATGCCTGCGCTTTCAAAGCTGCTTTTAAAATCGGTAACGGCAAAGCCGTAAATATCGGCTTTAATTTTAACATCTGTGCCCCTGCCGTTAAAAAGCTCGCTTCCGAGAAGCGTTCCCAAAGGAATTTTCACTGTGAGCGCGCCGTTTTTTGAAAGCATCTCGCCGACCTTTTTTGTTATATCGGCTTTAAGAATATTGATTTTTAAAGTATCCGAAGTAATTGAAGTCACCGCGCCGTTTAAATCTCTTTCAACGCTCACAAGCGACGAATAGCTGATGCCGCTTTCTTTTAAAACATTCCCCACCGCGTCCGAAAGCGTTATGCTGAGCTTGTTTTTCACGGCGTTGCCGACGGCGCTTTTTAAAGTCGGCCGAAGCTTTGCGTCAATTGCCGCAACCGCAAAAAACACGCAGAAAACGGCGCAAAGCACTTTAAGAAGAACGTTCTTTTTTCTATACCCCCAAAAGCGGAATGAGGCGTATATTTTAGGCCGTATGCGCCTTCTTCTTTGCGGCTTGTAAAAAAATGTAATCAAAATGCTCACCCGATACAATATATGTAAAGGGTGAGCAAAATGTTTATTTAAAGCATTATAAAAAAGATTTAAGATAGTCTAAAGCGTCAAAGCTTTCGGTTTTAAGCCCGTTTGCAAGGTACAGCGGATGGTGCGGGTGCCCTTTTTTAGAGCGTTTGCCGACGGTATACCAATTTGCGCCGAATTCTTCACCGATTTCGACCATATCCTTAACGCACTTAAATAAAAACGGCCGCTTTTCGATTATCGTGCCCCAAGCCGCCCAAACGGCGGGCATTTTCCCCTCTTTATAAGAAGATAGCACATAGCGAAACGCTTTCATATTCTCAATGTGAAGCTTTTCGTTAAAAGAAATATCCATAGTACTCGGGTCGGTCGCGCGCTGAGCATAGACATTGAACATAATAAAGCTGTCATACCCGTTAAAAAGAGCCGTTCTTTCAACGGATTTAAGCGTATTGTCAAGGCAATCGGGCTTTGCCGTAGAGGGGTTTATGCCGATGCAGATAAGCGGATTTTCGCCCCTTGTGCCGAGAATATAACGGTATTCGGAATATGTGTTCGGAACATAAATCCATTTTTTGACGTCATATTCCGAAGTGCCGCGCTTTTCGGTTTCAAGCGCCTCGTCAAAGGTCAGTATTTCAAGCTCGTTTGTTTCGCAAAGCGGAATGTGCATAGCGCATCTCCTTTTTATTGAGACTGATAGGAATTTGTAAAGATTATAAAATAATCCGACAAAAAATGCAACCCGAAAAACGAATAGCCGTTTTCGGGTTGCTTTAAATATTTTTGTTATGCACCTTTCAGCGCTTCATTTACAACGCGCTGATAAAGGCTTGCGTCAACGTCGCAGAACGCATCGCCCGACGCCAAATACTTTTGGCGCATTGACAGCTCAATGTGGCCGCTTACGACCTTTTCGCAAAGCTGAGCGTCAATAACATCGCACACGCCGTCGCTGTTCAAATCGCCCGAAACGTCTGAAACTTCGCCCGTTGTGACAATAAATTCGCCGAGCGAATCTGTTGTAAATTCCATATCATAATCCTGAACGGCATTGACATTTGTAACACTGCCGTCATTTTCGGTCATATAAACGCGGCATTGTTTGCCCTCCATACTTTCGGGCACGGGAAGAAACACCGTGGCGTAGGTGTCAAGCGCAATTTCTTCGCCGTCTTTTGTCAAAGTGAGTTTATATGTGACTTCGTTTTCAGACTGTGCAAGCAGTTTTACAGATAAAGCCGAGCCTGCCGCGGCGCCATTTACCGTCACAAAGTATTCATCTTCAAAAACATCTTCGATTTCAACAAAGCCGAAGCCGTTATTTTCCGCAAATTTCTTTGCCGCAGAACCCCCGTAGCCGTAAACCGTTTCAAGCGCCGAATCGTAAAAAGCGTCGGGTGAAATTGTGTCAACGTTTTCAGGTATTACTATGGATTTAAGGCTTGTGCAATAATAAAACGCAAACTGACCGATTTCAGATAAATTTTCGGGTAATATTACCGTTTCAAGGCTGTCGCAGCCGTAAAACATCTCGGTTAAATCTGTTGTTCCGCGGGGTAATTTCACCTTTTTTAAAACGTCGCACCCCGTAAACGCCCCTTGCTTTATTTCACATTCGCCCGACGGCAATGTAATATCCGAAAGCTTTTTGCAAAGCGAAAAAGCCTCTCTTCCTATAGCCGCAACGGTTTCGGGAAGTTTAAGTGTAACAAGGTTTCGGCAATTGTAAAAAGCC
>DJRI01000166.1:0-264 GCA_002440045.1 Ruminococcaceae bacterium UBA6364
AAAAAGCCGCCGATAACGCCGTTACCGAGGGCGATATTGCAAAAGTCATAAATCTTTGGACTGGTATTCCGACTTCAAAGATTATCGAAAACGATATGAAAAAGCTTTCCGACCTTGAAAGCAAGCTTAAAGCGCGCATAATAGGGCAGGATGAAGCTATTGAGGCTCTTTGCGCCGCAGTCAGAAGAAGCCGCGTTCAGATTTCACCCGTAAGACGTCCCGCGTCGTTTATTTTTGTGGGACCGACGGGCGTCGGCAAAACCG
>DJRI01000166.1:329-10723 GCA_002440045.1 Ruminococcaceae bacterium UBA6364
GTCCGAGTTTATGGAAAAGCACAGCGTTTCAAGAATAATCGGCGCGCCTCCCGGATATGTGGGCTATGACGAGGCGGGTCAGCTCACCGAAAAAGTCAGAAGAAAACCGTATTCGGTCATTCTTTTTGACGAGATAGAAAAGGCGCACCCCGATGTTTTAAATATCCTTCTTCAAATTCTTGACGAGGGCAAAACAAGCGACGCGCAGGGCAGAACGGTAAGCTTTGAAAATACGGTTATCGTTATGACTTCAAACGCGGGCAGCGAGCTTAAAGAGACTGCTTTGGGCTTCAACCGCGACGTTGCGACAGCTTCAAAAGAAAAGGCGATGAAGGCGCTTAAAGAGTTTTTGCGCCCCGAGTTTATAGGCAGGGTTGACGAGGTTATACTCTTTAACAGCCTCACAAAAGAAGACCTTGTAAAAATTTCGGATATTCTTATAAACGAGCTTCGCGGACCGCTTCAGGACAAGGGCATCGGTTTAGAAGTGGGCGGCGGCGTATCCGAGATAATAGCAGAAGCTTCAAACGGCGGCGGCCGCGGCGCGCGCGATATAAGGCGCACAATAAGAAAACAGATTGAAGATAAAATAACCGATATTCTCATAGACCGCGCAGAAGAGCCTGTAAGCATAATTGAGGTTACGGGGGTTGACGGCGAAATAAAGGTTTCTTACAGAACGTGATTAGGGAGATGTATATGGAGAGACTCGGGTGTTATAAAAGCGGAAAGTTTTTTCAGCGTATGTGTGAGTTCTATAATGTTTCAAAAGGACTTTCATCAAACAAGGTTTTTTGCCTTGCCGCAACAGCTTCGGACGCAATTTATGCCGGGACGGACAGCGGACTTGACATAATAGAAAAAGACGGCTCTGTCAAAAACTTTAAGTGCGGCGAAGTGAAGGTTGTTTGCGCTGTAAAAGACGGCGCGTATTTTGCGTGCGGCAATATTCTTTATAAGGCGCAGGGCGGCGAGTGCTTTAAGGTTTGCGAGTTCAGTGAACCCGTAACGGGCATCAGCTCAAACGACAGCCATGTGTATCTTATTACCGCAAGTATGCTTTATAAGCTTGAAAACGGTGCTTTCACTCCTTATTGCGGAACAGAAAGCGCCGCCGAGGGTCTTTCTGTTACAAACGACGCAATTGTGTCATACAGCGGCAGAAGCCTTATGGTTTTTGCCGGCAAAAGAAAGCACTGGATGTGCATTTTCCCCGAGCATTCAACAATGCCGCGTTTTAAAATCAACTCCGTAACCTTTGATGAAAAGCTTGATTTTGTGTGGCTCGGAACAGATAAAGGCGCTTTTATTTATGACAACAGCTCAAGCTGGTTCGGCCACAGCGAAATTGACTGCCTCCCCGAAGAAGAGGTTTATAACATATCCTTTGCAAAAGACGGGAGAGTGCTTCTTTCGACCGAAGCGGGGCTTGTAATAATTAAAGACGGCGCTTCAAAATATCTGCCCGCAAAGCGTTGGGTCTGCGAAGAAAAGGTCAACGACGCAATCGCTGTCGGCGGCGATATATGGACTGCCACGGATTCGGGGATAAGCAGAATATACGAAAAAGAAACAACCTTGGAGAAAAAGGCCGAAGAAAGCTTCCGGCTTGCCGAGAAATATTACATAAGAGAACCCGGATTTATAACAGGGCTTAACAATGTTTCCGAGCGCGACCACAAAACGGGGAGCGTGTCAATAACCGATAACGACGGCTTGTGGACTCAGACTTATGTCGGGGCATTAAGCTTTGCTTACGCCGTTACGGGCGACGAAAAATATCTCAATGCGGCAAGGCGCTCTATGAAAGCGTGCGCGTTTCTTACAAAAATAACGGGCATAAAGGGCTTTACCGCAAGGGCTGTAAGATTTTCGGGCGAAGAGGGCTTCGGAACGGGGCTTGAAGAACAGCTTGACGGCGGCGAGTGGCATAAATCGGGCGACCCAGACTGCGAATGGCTCGGCGAAACCTCAAGCGACGAAATGACGGGTCACTTTTTCGGCTTTTCGGCTTATTACGATTTTTGCGCCGACAAAGAAGAAAAAGAGAGTATAAAAGAAATTGTCTGCGATATTGTTGACCATATTCTCGAAAACGGCTACAGGCTCTGCGATATTGACGGGCTTCCCACAACGTGGGCTTGCTGGGCACCGTCGGAGCTTAACGGCAAAAGTATGTGGAATTGGGAAAAGTGCATAAACTCGCTTGAAATTCTTACATTTTTAAGCGTAGCCTATCATGTCTCGGGCAATGAAAAATACCGCAAAGAGTATTTGCGCCTTGCAAAAGACGAGCATTATCTGCTTAACGCCGCACAGCACAAAAAGGCTGACGGCAGGGTTACGCACATCGACGACAATCTCGGCTTTTTGTGCTCGCTCACAATTTTGCGCCTTGAAGACGACCCGCGCATACGCTCATATATTCTTATGGGGCTTCGCCACCATTGGGATTATGAAAGGGCAGAGCACTGCTCGTTCTTTAACCTTGTTTACGGCGCTTTCGGCGGCGAGGTGTGCGATGTTGAATATGCCGTTAAGGCTTTAAGAGACGTTCCCGCAGATTTTACATATGTTCCGTTCTTCAACGGCAAGCGCAAAAACCTTGAAATAGACACAGAACCGGAGCTTTGGGGCGGCGAAAAGCAGTTTAAAGAGGCGCTGCCGCTTGACGAGCGCAATCCCCACAATTTCGATACAAACCCCTACACAATAAACGGATACAAAGACTGCGGCGCACAAAGCCCGAGCTGTTATTTGCTCCCTTATTGGTTCGGAAGATACTACGGCGTTATCGAATAAACGATTATTCACAATAAATCTAATAAAAAAGCTGTATTCATTGCAACCTTATGCAAGAATACAGCTTTTTTATAAAGTGAAAGGGGATTAAATTATAAAGGAGATTATTCGGGCTGTGCCGACGTTCTGAATTCGGGCATATCAGCGGTTTGGGCGGCGCTCTCGTCATTAGACTGTTCGGCGCCTTTTGAAAGGTCAATGTCAAGCGGAAGCTTTATAACAGCCTTAAACAGGTCGCCGTCTATTTCAAGATTGAAAATTCCGCCCTGAATTTCCGTAAAGCTTCGCGCTATCGAAAGCCCGAGTCCGCTGCCCTCGGTCGTTCTTGCCTTGTCGCCACGCACAAAGCGTTCCGTAAGCTCGTCGGGCGCAACGTTCAGCTTGTCGCGGCTGACATTTTTAAGCGAGAAAACGCCGTAGTTGCCTTCGCGGTAAACGTCGGCATATACTCTTGAGCCTTCAAGCGAATACTTTTTCGCATTTGAAAACAGGTTGTCGATTACCCTGAACGTATGCTGGGTGTTACAGCGAACAAACAGGCTTGTATCAACCTCGTTGAACACAAGGTCAAGCCCCACGTTTTCAAGTGCGTCGCTGTTTTCACCGACAGCCTGCAGGGCAAGCTCGTTAAGATTTACCCTTTCAAGCGTTACCTTCATATTGCCCGAGGTAGCTTTTGAAGCCTCCGTCAAATCCTCAATAAGTCTTTGAAGCTTTTTCGATTTCTTTTCAAGAATGTCAAGATAGCTCTTTTTGTCCTCTTCGCTTATGTTGTCAAGCTTTAAAAGCGAAACATAGTTTATTATGGACGTGAGCGGCGTTTTAAGGTCGTGCGAAACGTTTGTTATAAGCTCCGTTTTCATACGCTCGCCCTTAATCGCTTCATCTACCGAGGCTTTAACGCTGTCGCGGCAGGCGCTCAGGTCAACCGCGAATTTTCTTAACGGTTTCACAAACGAGTTGACGTTTATGTTAAGGTCATAGTTACCTTTTCTTATGTCCTCCGAAAATGCCGAAAGTCTTAAACAATCGCTTACATATTTCACGGCATAAATGAACGCGCAGATGTTATATGTTACAAAAACAACAAAAAGAGCGGCGTTGACCATGCCGAAAAACGATTCGCACAAAAACGCGGCGATAAACAAAAGAAAATCAATAATGAAAAATCCCGCAATAAGGCACATCGAGCGAAATCTTAAGTGGCGCAGGCTTTCGCGCAAATAGTCATTTCTTTTTGAAAGCTTTTGAAGCCCTATTATAATAAGCCCTATAATAAATCGTCTTTCAAGCGTTTCGGCGCGTTTGTTGCGTGCAATATAAAGAATAAATATAAGCGTTCCGAAAGCGGTAAGCGAAACAAGAATGCCCGAAAGAATGTTTATTACCTTCGGTGTGAAAATAAAATTCAGCCCGTTTGAAGTGTATTCGCTTGTAAAAATATCGGCAAACGACGTAAACGACAGGCAAATCGCTATTAAAACAAGGAACAGAATATAAATTCCGAGATGCAAAAAAAGCGGAAGCTTTTCAAACGGATTTAGCTTTACGGGCACATCTGTTTTTGTGCCTGTAAGAAGCGCGTATGCCGCAAGCGAAACAAGCGCCAGAAGAGCGCATATCAGCATAAGGTATGTGTGATATGTGTCTTTTTTGCCGCGCGAGTATTGAAAGTTGTCATAAAGCATTTTATACGAGTCGCCGTCTGTCGGCTCTGCCGATATTTTGACATACAGCCTGACTTTTTCACCGAATTTATTGCTGAGCGTCTCTTGTGTAATTTCTTCGCAATCGGCAATTCCCGAGTTAAAAACAAAGTTCAGAATGTTGCTTGTTCTGTCGTATGTTGCGGCAGGCGAAAGCAAAACGCCGTTTTCAAATTTGACATAAAACATACTGTTTTTTTCAAGCGAATTGATAAATTCATATTCGTTGAAACCGGGCGTTGCTATGTTTGTCATAAAAATGCCGTTGTCGTCCGTCAGCACATATTTAAAGTTTTTAAGCGACTCAAAATATTGTTCGTTGTAATAGGTCGAGTCAACATAGTTTGAATATGAAATATGAATTTGCGCCTGAAGCGCGTTGTAAAGCTCTGAAGAAATTGCGTCGGCACTCGTGGCGTCTTTTACTATTGAAAAAATAGCCCTCCGAAGGCGCGCATAGTCGTATGCCCACTCTGTAAACGTGCGATAGCTTTCTTTGATTTTGTATTCGTTTTCCGAGGATTCCGCAATCCCGTTTGCCATAGTTGTTACGTCTGTTGCGCCCTCAACGTCGTCATAGCCGTTTTCCTCGGCATAAATGTCATAATCGGCGTCGCTGTAGTCCTCAATGTTCCCGGGACAGCGTGTTTTTAAAACGGCTATCACGTTAAAAAGATATATAGCCTCTTCTTCCTTTTCGGCATAGGCGTCTTTTAATGTTTGTGCTTGCTGTGAGTTTTCGGCGTAATCGCCATAGCTTTCATAAATACCGAGGGAATTGTATGTTGAAAGAAGCGCATAAAGATTGTCGCTGTCGTTTTTAAAATTCTGCAAAAATGCAAGCGTTTCATAAGGCTTGCCGTCTTTGGTGCGGTAAAGTATATTTGCCCTTGCCGAAATAATGGCTTCCGTTCCCGAAATAAACGAGAATATAAGAACGAATAAAAAGCACAGAATTTTAAACGCCCTTAACGGTTTAGAGTTTCTCAATTTTATATCCAATTCCCCACACCACCTTTAAATACTTAGGGTCTTTAGGCTCAATTTCTATTTTTTCGCGTATTCTTCTTATGTGAACGGTAACGGTTTTGTCGCCCGCCATACACGGCTCTCCCCAAACAGCCTCGTATATCTGCGAAGCCGAGAGTATATGGCCTAAGTTTTGCATAAGATATTCCACAATTCCGTATTCCGTCGCGGTGAGCTTAACGCTTTCGCCGTCTAAGGTTACTTCGTGGGCGTTCATATCAATGCAAAGGCCGCCGTTTTCAATAACACCCTCTTTTTTCTCCATACTTCCGAGCGAGCAGTATCTGCGGATTTGGCTTTTGACGCGCGCGGTCAATTCAAGGGGATTAAACGGTTTGGTAACATAGTCGTCCGCGCCGAAACCAAGCCCCGTGATTTTATCGGTATCCTCGCTTTTTGCCGAAAGCAGAATTATCGGTATATTGTGCGTCTGACGGATTTTAAGAGTGGTGTTAAGACCGTCAAGCCCGGGCATCATAATATCAAGAATAATGCAGTGGACTTCGTTTTTTTCAAGAAGCTCCAGCGCTTTAAGCCCGTTTTCGGCAAGAAGCACGTTGTAGCCGTCCATTTTAAGATAAATTTCTATTGAATTGAGTATCGCCGTGTCGTCGTCGCAAACAAGAACAGTATACATAGTCATTCCTCCGTTAAGATAATGATAATTGAGGCTGCTTACAAAAAAGTGCGTAAATTTATTAAAAAATTATTAAGATAACGTATTTTCAAAGAAAATCGCCGCAAATATCATTACATTTTGATTATAGCAGAAAATTATTAAAAATAACAGCGTAAATCGACCTTTTTTTCAATAGCTTGTCCTTACAATAAATGTATATATATTTACGGTTTGGACGGTAATAAAAATGAGTGTTGCACAGGTAATTAAACAAAAAACTGTTCGCTTTGTAAAAAAGGAAAAGCCGATTGCAATTCTGCCGAAGCTTTTATTGAATTTTGTGCTCGGATTTTTCTTCGGTTCTGCGTCTTTGGGCGACTCTTTTGCGCCGTTCGGAGTGGCTTTTTCTTCCTCCGCAGACGGCAAAATGTTTCCTGCGGCGCTTTTGGGGGCGTGCGTCGGCTACATTCTCGGCGGCGACTCTTTAAGGGCTCTGCGCTATTGCGCCGCGCTTATGGCGCTCGGTGTGATATATGCCGCACTGCGCTCGTTTAAGGTCATTAAAGAGAATATCCTGACTCCTGCGGCGGCAAGCTTCATTTGCCTTTTTGTTACAGGGCTTGCAATAGCGTTTTCAAAAGAAGCCGACATAGCTTCGGTGCTCGGCGCTTTGGGCGAGGCGCTTCTCGGCGGCGCGGCATCATACCTGCTTTTGCGCGTAAGAAGCGTGCTTGCTCTTAAAGGGAGCTTTTTTTCGCTTACGTCAAAAGAGGCGGTGGCGGTTGTTACCGCAGGCTCTTTGCTTCTTTTGTCTATAAAGGATTTTTCGTTTTTCACGGTTTATCCCGCTCATATCGCGGCAATGCTTGCGGTGCTGTTTTGCGGAAGATTTGCGCGCGAAGCGGGCGGCGCGGTCGTCGGTATTTGCTGCGGTGCAGTGCTTTGCATTGAAAACGGCGATTTGTTTCTGTTTTCGGCGCTGTCGCTCGGCGGGCTTGTGTGCGGCGCGGCCGCCGCTTTCGGAAAGATTGCGGCATTTTTGGGGCTATTTCTCACGGGTGCGGCGCTCATAGTTGTCGGCGGCGCAGACACTTACGGGTGGGGGCTTCTTGCAGAAGCGCTCATAAGCGGGACAATATTTCTTTTAATGCCGAAAAAAATTACTTCAAAAATAGAAAGCGCCCTCACTCCCGCCGCAACTTCGCCCTGCATAGACGGCGTAAAAACGGATATAAGAAGGCGGCTTAAAAACGCCTCCGAAATGTCGTCTGAAATATGCGAATCGTTAAACACGGTTTCACAGGCGCTTTTAAAAAGCGAACGAAACGACATAGGCTCTGTGTGCCGAAAAACAAAAGACGCCGTTTGCGGCTCGTGCGGGCTTTTTGACGCCTGCTGGAACGACGGCTTTGAAGATACAAAAGATTCTTTCAATACGCTCATCACCATGAAAAAAGAGGGGACATATCTCGAATACAAAACCGTTCCGCAAAAGTTTTCGGCAAAGTGCATACGCACCGAAATGGTTGCAAGCAGCATAAACAAGCTTTATTCCGAGTTTAAAGTAAAAGAAAGTATTGATTCGCGCGTCAACGAAATATATACGCTCGCATCTGAGCAGTTTATAAATGTGTCGTCGCTTCTCGACTCTCTTTGCGACAATTTAAGCGGCGAGGTGCTCTTTGATTCCGAAACCTCGCGCGAAGCGGGCGCGGCGGCTTCGCGGTGCGGCTTTAAGCCTGTCAAAGCAAATTGCATAAAAGACGGTTTTGACAGACTTTCTTTGGAGCTTACTTTAAGCGGCGCATCCGAAGCTGATTTTTCGCTTCTTTCAAAACAGCTTGAAATTATAACGAACAAAAAGCTTTCTTCGCCCGAAATAACGCGCTCACGCTCTCAGACAATTCTTTATTATAAAGAACGCCCCGAGTTAAGAGCGGTTTTTGCCGGTTCTCAGATTTGCTGTAATACCGAGAAGTATTCGGGGGATACTTATTCTGTATTCCGTGACGGCGACGGGAATTTTTATGCTGTCATATGCGACGGAATGGGCACGGGCATGCGCGCCGCCGTGAATTCAAATCTTGCGGTTTCGCTTTTTGAAAAGCTTATAAAAGCGGGCTTCGGCGTGCAGGCGGCAATAAGCACCGTTAATACCTGCCTTATTTCAAAGTCGGGCGACGAGTGCTCTGTTACGCTTGACCTTGTAAGAATAGACCTTTACACGGGCCATATCGACTTTTTTAAGTGCGGCGCGGCGCCGACATACGTTAAAAAGCAGGGAAGAACGCTTCGCGTGGACTGCCCGTCACTGCCGCTCGGAATAATTAAAGAAACCGAAAGCCGCAACGGCACCGGCACGCTTTCGGCGGGCGATGTTCTCGTTATGGTTTCGGACGGCGTAAGAGACGAGGACGAAGAGCTTTTAAGGAGCGAACTTAAAGCCTTTAACTCGGGCAATGTAAGGGAGTTTGCAAATAACCTTTGCGAAGCCGTAAAAGAAGCCCAGCCCGAAAAGAACGACGACATAACCGTTCTTGCCGTTGCCGTTACCGACAGATTTGAATAATACATCGAACGGGGCGATATTGTGTATAAATTTACGGGATTTACCGAAAGCGCTAACGGAGTGCTGAATTATGCCGTAGAAGCGGCTGAAAATTTCGGCCATACCTATATCGGAAGCGAGCATTTGCTTTTGGGGCTTCTTTCGGACAGCAAAACGGTTTCGGCGTCGCTTTTGCTTTCAAAAAAAGTGACGTATAAAAAGGCGGAGGACGAAATTAAGCGGCTTGTGGGGCTCGGAATGCCTACGTCGCTCACGCCGGAGGACGTAACGCCGCGCTGCCGAAAAATAATCGAAAACGCAATTTCACTTTCGCTTAATAAGGGCGGCGCCGGCACAGAACAGCTTTTGGCGGCGCTTTTAAGAGAAACAAATTGCGCAGGCTGTCAGATTCTTTCGTTTTTGGGTGTTCGCACGCTTGAATTGGGTGCCGAAATAGCCGGCGAAACATACGGCAGAGCCTTGGGTAAGGGCGAAAAAAGCGAGAGCCGCACAACTATCGAAAAATACGGAAAAGATTTAACCGCGCTTGCCGCAAGCGGAAAAACCGACCCCGTAATAGGGCGCGAAAACGAGACGGAACGCCTTGTTGAAATTCTTTGCCGAAGAACAAAAAACAACCCCTGCCTGATAGGCGAGCCGGGCGTCGGCAAAACCGCCGTCGTTGAGGGCTTGGCGGCGCTTACCGCAAGCGGCAATGTGCCCGGCGCACTCAAAAACAAGCGCATCGTTTCAGTTGACCTTACCTGTATGGTTGCGGGTACAAAATACCGCGGCGATTTTGAAGAACGCATAAAAAATATGATTGACGAAGTTGCGGCCGACGGCAATATTATTCTTTTTATCGACGAAATTCACAATATCGTCGGCGCAGGCTCGGCAGAAGGCGCCGTCGATGCCGCCAATATTTTAAAGCCCGCCCTTGCGCGCGGCGAAATAAGAGTTATAGGCGCTACAACCGTTGACGAATACAGAAAAT
Source organism: Ruminococcaceae bacterium UBA6364 (assembly GCA_002440045.1). Lineage (GTDB taxonomy): Bacteria > Bacillota > Clostridia > Oscillospirales > Acutalibacteraceae > DTU089. The sequence goes on from DJRI01000166.1 coordinate 10,031, forward strand.
ACATCGAAAAGGACGCGGCGCTTGAAAGGCGCTTTCAGCCGATAAAAATAGAAGAGCCCGACGAAAAAACCGCAGCAGAAATGATAAACGGGCTTCGCGGGTTTTATGAGAGCTTTCACAGCGTAATTATTACAGACGAAGCGATAAACGCGGCAATACGTCTTTCAAAAAGATATATCACCGACCGCTTTTTGCCCGACAAGGCGGTTGACCTTATAGACGAAGCGTCGTCAAGAGTGCGCTTAAAATCGCTTTCGCCGCCCGAGGGGATAAAAAAGCTTGAAGCAAAGCTTAAACGCGTAACCGAAAAAAAGTCCGCTTCAATAGAGTCGGGCGACTTCACCGAAGCCGCGCGCCTTCGCGAAAAAGAAAAGCTTTTAAGCCGCGAGCTTCGCTGTGAAACAAGCCGCTGGCACGACAGCATTATAAAAAATAAAAAATCCGTAACCGAAAACGATATAGCCGAGGTGGTTTCGGCGTGGACAAAAATACCGCTTGAAAAGCTGACCGCCGAAGAAAGCGAAGCGCTTTTGGACCTTGAAAACGAGCTTCACAAAAGAATTATCGGTCAAAAAAAGGCTGTGTCGGCTGTTGCAAAAGCCATACGCCGCGGCAGGGCAGGGCTGAAAGCCCCGGGAAGGCCCATAGGCTCTTTTATTTTTCTCGGTCCTACGGGCGTCGGCAAAACAGAGC
>DJRI01000166.1:10846-12552 GCA_002440045.1 Ruminococcaceae bacterium UBA6364
GGTCAGCTCACCGAAAAGGTGCGCCGCGAGCCGTATTCAATCGTGCTTTTTGACGAGGTTGAAAAAGCCGACCCCGACGTTTACAACATTCTTTTGCAGATTCTTGAGGACGGTATTCTTACTGACTCTTCGGGCAGAAAAACGCATTTTTCGGATGCGGTAATAGTTATGACGTCTAATATCGGCGCGTCGCTTATTTCAAACAACCGCCTTTCAATGGGCTTTTCGGGCGATAATGAAGACGACGACCGCGAAAAACGCATAAACGGACTTATTAACGACGAGCTGAAAAAGTACTTCAAGCCCGAGCTTCTTAACAGGGTGGACGATATCATTATTTTTTCGTCCTTAAAAAAAGACGAAATACGAATGATAGCCGAAAAAATGCTCTCGGAGCTTAAAGACAGATTACTTGAAAAGAATATTTCTGTGGAGTTTTCCGAAAGCGTCTGTGAAAATCTTTCAAAAAAAGGTTATGACCCGATATACGGCGCAAGACCCCTGCGGCGCGCCGTAACAACCGATATTGAGGATTTGCTGTCTGAAAAGTTTTTGTCCGGCGACCTTGAAAGCGGCAAAAGCTATGTTCTCGATTACAAAAAAAACGAATATGCGCTCGAAAGTAAATAATTTTCAGTCTGCCGTCCTAATAACGGCTTTGTCCGCCGCGCCTTTAAGGGTTGCGGCGGTTCTTGTTTTATGGTATCATTGTTTATATTTTTTAATGCCGGGGTGATTTTATGCCGCCTTTAAGCGTTCTTGTAAAGCCGGCTTCAAGCGCATGCAATCTTAATTGCAAATACTGCTTTTACCGTGCCGAGGCAGAAGTCAGAAGCGAAGGCTTTATGGGGCTTATGAGCCTTGATACAGCAAAAACTCTTATAAAAAATGCATATGATTTTTCGGAAGGCAGCTGTTCTTTTTTGTTTCAGGGCGGCGAGCCTACCATTGCCGGGCTTGATTTTTTTAAAGAATTTGTTTCACTTGAAAAAAGTCTTAACAAAAAAGGTCTTAAAGTTTTTAATGCCGTTCAGACTAACGGAATGACCCTTGACTGCGAGTGGGCGGACTTTTTCAAAGCGGAGGGCTTTTTGGTCGGGCTTTCTTTAGACGGTTTTTCAGAGCTGCATAACTTAAACAGGGTCGATTTTCAAGAAAACGGCACGTTTTCGCACGTTTTAAAAAGCGCGGAGCTTTTAAAAAACAGCGGCGTTGATTTTAATATTCTGACCGTTGTAACCGCTCGCACGGCGCGCTCGCCCGAAAAGCTTTGGTCGTTTTATAAAAAGCACGGCTTTTCACATATTCAGCTTATACCGTGTATCGTGGGCGAGGGGAGCGAAAGCACATCGCCGTTTGCTCTTTCAAGCAAGGCGTACGGCGAGTTTTTTACAAAAATATTTATGCTGTGGTACAGGGATTTTCTTGCGGGCGACTACGTTTCTGTGCGTGACTTTGAAAATATTATTGCAATTCTTCTCGGCAAAGAGCCTGAAATTTGCAGTATGCGCGGCCATTGCGGAATACAGTTTGTCACAGAGGGTAACGGCAACGTTTATCCGTGCGATTTTTACTCTACCGACGAATATCTTCTCGGAAACGTCCGTGAAAACACGTTTTTTGAAATGGGCACAAGCGAAAATGCGCGTCGGTTTATTTTGCCGTCGCTGTCAATGCCCGAAGAGTGTAAAAGTTGTAAATGGGCG
>DJRI01000152.1 GCA_002440045.1 Ruminococcaceae bacterium UBA6364
CGGATATAGAATATACCGTGGCTTCGGATGTAATTAAAGAGAACATAATCGTCTCGAAAAAAGCCGAAAGCTATGAGTACGACTTTTTCTTAAAAACCGAAAAAACAACACCCGTTTTAAACAAAGACGGAAGCGTGGATTTTTTGAATGCGGACGGAGAAATTGTGTTTGCAATNNTGTACGACGCAAATAACCGCAGCAGCGACGCCGTAAGCTATTCGCTCACCGAAAAAGACGGCGGCTATGTGTTAAAGGTCACAGCCGACAGCGAGTGGATTAACGCCGAAGAGCGCGCATTTCCCGTTACGGTTGACCCGGCAATAACAACAAAGCGCGACAAAAAGTATATTTTTTCAAGCTTTATCGCGTCCGACAGCGAATATGCGGGCGACGCAACGTTAAGCGCAAAAATAATGCTGAGCGTCGGCTGGGACAGCTATGCTTACGGTCAGACAAGAACGCTTGTAAAATTCACATTGCCGTCGCTCAATAAAGGCGATATGGTCGTCGGCGCACAGCTTGCGCTTGCCATGTATCACACAAGCTTTTACACCGTCACCATGGCTGACCAACAGCTCGACGCGCACGTTATCACAAGCGCGTGGGAATATGACAAGGTAACGTGGAATAACCGCCCGTCGTTCGACTCGGTTTCAACAGACTACAGCTATATAAAACAGGACGATGTTGAGGGCGCCGCAAACTGGAAATTCTTTGAAATAACACAGGCAGTCAAAAGCTGGTATGAGGGCACCGTGCAGAATAACGGAATACTCATCAAAAAGCACAAAGAGGGCGGCACATATGCCGACGATTGCGCCTGCGGATATTTCTGGTCCGAAAAATTCAACAACGAATACGGCGCATATCCTTATGTAACAATAATCTATCGCAACAACAAGGGTCTTGAGGATTATTGGAGCTACACCGCGCTTTCGGCCGATAATGCCGGCACGGCGTATGTTAACGATTATTCTGGCAACCTTGTTTTCGGGCTTCCGCTGATGAGCACGGTAAGCGAGCGCGCACCCGTGTCGCTTGCGGGCTATTTCAATAACTACTGCTCGGGCGAAAAGCTTGTTGTCGGCAAATCGTCTTCGGCACGCACTTCTTTGGGCAAGGGCTGGCGCTTTAATATTCAGCAAACAGTGCTGCCTTCGGGCAAATACGGCTTAACGGGCACCGCCGCCGAAAACTACCCCTATGTTTATGCCGACGGCGACGGAACCGAGCACTATTTTATTAAAATAACCGAGAACAGCACCACTACCTATGAGGATGAAGACGGCCTCGGGCTTAAGCTTACGTTCGGAAGCGGCGACTCAAAATATATAATAACCGACAAAAGCGACACAAAGCTTAAATTTAACGAAAAAGGCAACCTTGTCAGCATTACCGACGCAAACAACAATGCAATAAAGGTAACATACAAGGCGGCACTTTCAAGCGAAAGCTTAAATGCCAAAGAGCGAATAGACCGCGTGACCGACGGCGTGGGGCATTACATACAGTTCTCATACTCTTCCGACGACTATGTAACCGAGCTTCGCGATAACGCCGGGCGAAAAATTACCTTTACAAGAAGCAGCGGACTTTTAACTGCCGTCAATTTCCCCGACGGCACAAAAGCCTACTATACCTATGATTCGGCAGGCTCTCTTTTAAGCGCAAAATCAAACGAGGGCTATGAGCTTGACTTTTCCTACAACGCGCTTTCAAAGGGCAAACGAATTATTCAGGTAAGCGAAAAAGGCAGCGGCACTGCCGGTCAAAAAATCACGTTTGACCGCGGCCGCCACAACAGAACAACAATAAAAACCGCCGGCAAAGACGGCGTTTTCGGCAACAGCGACGACATTTACACAACATATACCTTCGACAATGTCGGCAGAACCGTCTCCGAAAGCAGCAGCATCGGCAACACAAAACAGTCGGTTGCGAGCGTTTATGACTATGTTGACCAAAGCAGCGCTTCAAACAAAAACATTAAAGCGGCAAACAAAATATCCTCGGCGGCGTTTTACGGCAAAAACGTTTGGAACATTCTTAAAAACGGCAACGCCGAGTCGCTTTCTTCGTGGAGCAACTACAGCATAAGAAACCCCGAATACACTGTTTCGCACTCAACCGCCGAAAAGCTTTACGGCGCGGGGTCAATAAAGCTTCAAAACACGGCTGTGCCCGTGGGCAACGCACGGTCATATATTCTTCAAACGCCGACAGGGCTTGCACCCAACAAAACATATACCTTCTCGGCATATTTCAAAACAACGCAATATACCGAGGTTGCAGGCGCTTCTACACCCGGCGTGTGCCTTGCCGTTAAATATTTTGACTCGACAAACGGCGACAGCGAAGCATATTTTTCAAGCCGTGTTCCCGGCGTTACGGATTCTTCGATAAACAACGGCTGGCGCAGGCTTTCCGTCAGCATATCGCTTCCGTCAACGTCAACCTCCGTAAGGGTTTATGCCTGCTTCGAGGGCGCTTTGGGCACTGTCTATTTCGACGGACTTCAGCTTGAAGAGGGCGAAACGGCAAACAACTTTAATATGGTTGAAAACTCAAGCTTTGAGTATGTAACCTCAAATATGCCCGACTCGTGGAGCCGAAATAACATTTCGTATTCAATAAGCGGCTCTAACGTGCTTAACGGCGTTGTTACAAATACCAAAATGGACGGCACAAAGTGCATAAAGGTCTCGGGCGACGCGGCAACAAAAAAAGAGCTTTCGCAAACAATACCTTTAAGCGGCTCAAAAACAGATACATATGTTGTCAGCGGCTGGGCGGCGGGCTACCCGATAAACAGCTCTTACCGCGACACGGCGTTTGACATTACAGTATATGTAAACTACAAAGAAAACAGCTATAAAGAGCTAAGGGCAACAGCCTCGTTCAATAAAACAATGACAGGCTGGCAGTATACGGCGGCGGCATTCACGCTTCAGTCAGAAAAAAATCCGACGTATACGCCGAAAAGCGTAACGCTTTATGTGCGCTGCAATTATCAGACAAACCATGTGTATTTTGACCATATCCAGTTAATTAAAGAAGATGTTCAAAGCTGTTGGTATAACTCAAAAGGCGAGCTTGTCAAGGTTTCGGCAAGCGGCGAGCAAAAGTCAAACTATACTTACGACAGCAATAACAACTTAACAAAATACACCGACTCAAAAGACTATGCAACAACGCTGTCTTATGACTCAAAACACAATTTAACAAAAACAGTCTCCCCAAGAAACAAGGCGACAAACTTCACCTACAATTCCTACGGCGAGGCGATTTCAACCGTCATTTCCCGCACGGGCGGCGACAACATAACGTGGAAGATAAAGACCGACACGTCCTACACCGCGGCTGACTCGGCTTCGGGCGTGCAGGCGGGCGCTTATGTTAAATCCACAAGCGACCAGCACGGCAAAACCACAACATATGACTACAATATGGCAACGGGCGCGCTCAATTCCGTTACAGACCCGTTGGGCAACACCACGTCTTATGAAAGAGTAAGCGCCGCTGACGACAGAACAAAAAAAGTTACCTCGGGCAACAGCACGGTAAGCTACGACTATGCCGGCACAAGGCTCAACAAAATAATATTCGGCACGGGCGAAAATTCCGAAAGCTACAGCTTTACTTATGACAGCTTCGGAAACGTCCTTTCAACAAAGGTCGGCTCAACCGCGCTTTCGCAAAGCACCTACGGCGCAAATAACGGACTTTTGCAAAAAACGCAATACGGCAACGGCGACAGTGTGCGCTATGTTTACAACGACGAGGGCGCTGTTTCAAAAACGCTGATAAAACCCGCTTCGGGCAGCGAAACAACCCAAAGCACGGCGCTTTACGACTCAAACGGCAGGCTTGCGGTGCTTTCGGATAAGCTCACAAACAGGCGGACATATTACACATATGACTCGCTCGGCAGAGTTTTAAGAGAGCAGTTTGCAAACGACTCAAACGGCAATTACACAGGCATTGCCGAATACCGCTACGACGTAAGAAACAATTTAACAAAGCTTGCGCTCAACTTCGGCGGAAGAAGCGTCAGCGCGTCTTACACAAACGAAAAGCTTTACACTTCCGACGGTAAAGTTTCGGGCTACACAGATGATTACGAAAAGGGCAATCTGCCCACGCGCTTTACCATGTACTCCGACCGCGTTGTGA
>DJRI01000008.1:0-6643 GCA_002440045.1 Ruminococcaceae bacterium UBA6364
TTGAGCGCAAGGTGACTCTTGACCTTAACGGCTTTGTGTTGAAGTATTCTAACGAGAATGACCCGTTTGAGGCAATGGAAATAACGGGCGACCTGACGCTTGCTGACAGCAACCCGAACGCAGAACACCGTTTCTCTGCTCCTTACTTGGAATACGGCGACCTTCTTATGATACTTGACGAAGAAAACGGCGACAGGGTTGTAAAGGGCGGCGTTATTACAAACTACGGCATGCACATAAGCGGCGGCAAGCTGACTTTAAACGGCGGCAGCATTGTCGGCAGTAATTGCGGCGTGGGCGCTGTTGAAGCGCGAAACGGCAGCGAGTTTACAATGAACGACGGTGCGATTCTCGGCTGTTACGGCGGCGACATCGGCGCTGTATACGTTGCCAACAGCACGTTCACAATGAACGGCGGCGTTATTAAAGATAATTACGGACCGTCAATTCCCGAAGGCGCTTTATTTGCATATCCCAACGCGGTTATTAACGCTAACGGCGGCGAAATGCACGGGCTTACTGTTATCGACGAAAACTGCAAGATTACTAAAAGCAAAGACGCCAAGGGCGTTACTTCGTTTTTCGGCGAGTTAAGACTTTTTTACAAAGCCTCTGCAGAACAGGGCCTTTTTTACGGCGGAATAATTATCGGTAATAACAGCCTCGGCATTTCGGGTGTTACCGTAACATATAAAAACGGTACCGACGATTACGCAAAACAGGTTCTGCAAAGCGGCGAGACTGCGGTGCGCCCCGTTGACCCCGAAAAAAGCGACCGCGCTTTCAAGGGGTGGTATACAGACGAAGCGTGCAAAAACGAATATGATTTTACAAAAGGCGTAACCGAGAACATTACGCTTTACGCCGGCTGGACGCTCCCGGAACAGTTTTCTCTTGAAGTCGGCGAGACTTATTACTTTGACCTTTCAAGCATGAAAATACCGGGTAATAAAAACTGGCTGTTGCCTGACTCTACGCTTCACTATGTGCCGTTTACATATGCGGGCACAATCAGTGCCTATCAGCTGTCACAGGCTCAGATACCGACAGAAAGCAACGTATTTGAAACCGTTCATTCTGTATTTGTTTCGGATTACAATGTCACATACGGTGTGTCGTGGGATGAACTCAACAAAGAGAAGTTGATTTTCTGGGGCAATATAATTAAGCAGCAAGGCGTTGAGTATTATATCCATGCGCCCACGGGCGGCGCAGGCGGCAGAGGGCCTTTTAATAACGAGTGGCAAAGGATTTATGATAAAAACCCCGATTATTTAAAGAACACGGCGCAAAGAGTATCAGTATCTGTCGGAATGTTGAAAATTGGCTCATGGTGCCAGGATAGTTCAAGAACCTTTACAGACGAATATGTTATCCGCGCCGAAGGCAACATAGTTTCGGCAAGGCCTTCAAGTACAAGCGATGATAACGGCTACAGACCGCTGCTTACATTTGCGCTGGCGTACAATATGAGCTATCCTGAGAATTATGCCGGAACAGTAACCTTAAAACTCAACGGCGGCAAGCTCGGCACAAGCGGCGATGATTTGAAAATTGCCGTGAAGAATGTAGAGGTTCTTAACCCCACGGGTGAAGAGGTTACCTTTAATGCTCCTGCGGCTGAGGGGCTTTCGCGCCCCGATGGCAACACCGAAAGTTACTTTATGTGGCTCGGCGACGACGGCAAGCTTTATGCCCCCGGTGCCAAAGTCCCCGCGAGCGTGGAAACACTCACGGCAAAGTGGAGCGACCACACACACTGTGTTTGCGGCGGCAAAAACGAAGAAGATACACACACTCACAGCAGTGTTGATTGGCAGCCCTGGAGCGCGACCGACTCGTTGCCGACTTCTTCGGGTAACTACTATCTTGTAAATAACGTCGTTTTGTCGACACAGCAAAAGCTTAACGCCGACATTAACCTTTGCTTCAACGGGAAAACCGTTTCCGTTAAACAGTATGCGTTAAGCGGCGGCGAGCGAATGATTTCTGTAGACTCTAAGACTCCCGTTAACGTTACTCTTACCGATTGCGGCGGCGGACTTCTTGACGCAACTGATGCCGTAAGCTTCGGCACAACTTATCTTGCAAATGCCGTGTCGGTTTGCGAAGATAACAAGCTTGTTATTTGCGGCGGAGTTACCGTAAACGGCGATGTGCATTTAAATGACAATGCCGAAGCGCGCATAACCGACAGAGCCTCATTAAAGGGCGACAAGGCGGCTTTTACGGCATATGATAATTCAAAGCTCTTTATAGAGGGTCACAGTGAGATTAAAGACGCATATGTAAATGACAAAACCCAAGTCCGAATAAGCGGCGAAGCAAGAGTAACGGGCAGATTCAATGTGAATAACGAAGCCGAGCTTGTTGCGTGCGACAATGCCAAAATAAATGAGATTTCGTGGCAAAATCTTGCCGGAAGCCCGTCAATCAACCTTGGGGGAGGAGCAGAAGTAATCGGCGAATTCAGAATTACGGCTTACGGAGACAATAAAAATGTACGTCTTACTATGAACGACTTGGCCCAAATCCGCGGCGATTTGCTATTAGTAGGAAATGGCAAAAACATAAAAATCATTCTGAGCGGCGACAGGATTGATATTCGCGGCTCTATGGAATTTGTAAATATTTCGTCAAACTGCGAAAACATTACCGTTGAGGCTGAAAACCCGGCGATTGTCGGCAGCAATATTGATATGCCGGGTGTTGTTCTTAAGGGAACCATCGTCTGCAACGGCGAAATTAAAGACGGCATATTTGACGAAAACGGTATTGTTACAAACAACGGAAAAATCACAGGCGGCATTTTCTACGGCACAGTTTACGGACTGGACAATATAGAAGACAGCGCAAAGCGCACAGTGTCTTTTGACACAAACGGCGGCACCGCCGTTGACCCGCAAAAAATTCTGCGCGGTCAAAAGGCGAAATCGCCCACAGAGAGCAAAAAAGACGGCTATGTTTTTGACGGCTGGTATAAAGGCACCGAAAAATATAATTTCAACACCCCCGTGCTTGATGACTTCACCCTCACGGCGCAGTGGACCGAAAGTGCATTTACAGTTCGCTTTGACACAGCGGGCGGCACAGATATTGCCGATAAAACAGGCGTTAAATGGAATGACAAGGTGCTTGAAGGCGTTGTAAGTCCGACTAAAGAGGGCTACAGCTTCATCGGCTGGAAATTCCAAGATACGGACGTTTCTTTCGATACAGCTTATAAAGACCTTGCAAACGATGACAGCGTACAAAGCATTACGCTTGAAGCGCAGTGGCAGGTAAATAAATATACCGTTACTTTTGATACGGACGGCGGAAGCTTTTTAGCCCCCATAACCGAAGATTACGGCACAGAGCTTTTAGAGCCTAATGCTCCGACAAAAACGGGCTATACCTTCGACGGTTGGGATAATGCTTTCCCCAATATAATGCCCGCAGAGAACATTACGCTTAAAGCAAAGTGGAAAATCAATAAATACACAATCACATTTGATACCGACGGCGGAAGCTACATCGCCCCCATAACCGCAGATTACGGTGCAAAAATCACTGCGCCGAAGGACCCGACAAAGACGGGTTACAACTTCGGAGGCTGGAGCGCAGCGCTTCCCGCATATATGCCCGCCGAGAACATTACGCTTAAAGCGAAATGGACTGTCAACGGCTACACCCTGTTCTTTGATACAGACGGCGGCAGTTACATTGCACCGATAACCGAGTATTACGGTACGGCGTTAACAGAGCCTAAAGCTCCGACAAAAACGGGCTATACCTTCGAGGGTTGGGATAAAGCTTTCCCAAAGAAAATGCCCGCAGAAAATATTACGCTTAAAGCAAAGTGGAAAATCAATAAGTACACAATCATGTTTGATACGGACGGCGGAAGCAATGTTGACCAGATAACGGCGGACTACGGCACGGATTTAACAGAGCCTAAAGCTCCGACAAAAACGGGCTACACCTTCGACGGTTGGTATAACGCCTTCCCCAATACAATGCCCGCCGAAAACATTACGCTTAAAGCGAAGTGGAAAATCAATAAGTACACAATCACCTTTGACACGGACGGCGGAAGCTTTATAGCCCCGATAACCGAGGATTACGGCACTGCTCTTCGTGAGCCCAAAGCCCCGACAAAAACAGGCTATACCTTCAAGGGCTGGGATAACGATTTCCCGAATAAAATGCCCGCAGAAAATATTACCCTTAAAGCAACGTGGGAAATTAACACATATACCGTGACGTTTGATTCAGACGGCGGCACACCCGTACCGTCGCAAAAGGTGAAATACGGCGAATGTGCCGAAAAACCCGACCCCGCGCCCGAAAAGTTTGCTTATTACGTTGCGGCGTGGGTTGACGAAAACAGAAATATTTATGACTTCTCAACCCCCGTTACAAAAGATATTACCCTTAAAGCCGCGTGGATGCCGAATGTTTATTCAATAGAGTTTGACGCAAACGGCGGCGAGGGCGAAGCCTCAATAATGTGGGCGGCATATGACCACCCGATAAACCTCTTCAAAAACCCCTTCACCAAAGAGGGATACGCCTTTAAGTGCTGGAACACAGAGCCTGACGGAAGCGGAACTTCTTATAAGGACGAAGAAGAAATTCTTAACCTTACTTCCGAGAATTTTGCAAAAATAAAGCTCTATGCTCAGTGGAAGGACGTAACGCCGCCCGACGGCAAAATCACCGTCGGCTCTTACGAGTGGGATTCGTTTACAGACGCTGTAAATCCCGGGCGTTTCTTTAAAGAAAACGTGACGGTTACAATAACCGCAAGCGACAACAGCGGCACAGCCGAAATAGGCTACATTTTAAGCCCCGAAGATTTGAGCGTTGAAGAGCTTAAGAAAACAATTTTCAAAGTTTACGAAGGAAGCTTTGAAATAAGCGGCGACGGCGAATATATAGTTTATGTATTGCTCTATGATATGAACCTTAACATCAGCTATATCCGCTCCGAAAGAATTACTGTTGACAGTGTTGCCCCCGTGATTTCGGGCGCAGAGAACGGCGGCGTTTATTGCGGCGACGTTACGCTTAAAGTCACGGACAATAATCTTGATTCGCTTAAAATTGACGGCGTTTCGGTTACACCCGAAGCCGACGGAACATTTAAGGTTATGCCCAAAGACGGCGAGCAGACCGTTGAAGCGGTCGATAAGAGCGGCAACATAACACAGCTCAAGCTTACCGTATTCAGCGAGCACGACTTTGAATGGAAGCGCGTTGCATTTGATTATTGGCAGGTCTGCAAGCACTGCGGATACGAAACTCCATCAAAACGCGTTCCGGATGTTAAAATAACCGCGCCGAAGCAGATTTGCCGCGGTCAGGACGCAGAATATACGTTTGAAGTTGAAGAGGGCTTTAAAGACCCCGAAGCATATTTCTACTTTGCATTCAGTGAAGATAACGTAAACGGAACGCCCGAAGTTATTAAGGACGGCAACGTGTATCGCTGTAAGGTTAAAAGCAGTCTTTATCCGATAGACGATAACTGGCTTTGCGTAGGTGTTTATCTTACAAACGAAGAGGACGGCTTCCGCTTCTTAAGAACAAAGGTCATAAAGATACTTGACGAACACACGGGCGGCAAAGCCACCTGCACAAAACAGGCTGTTTGTGACATCTGCGGCGAGAGCTACGGAGACCTTGACCCCGATTGCCATGCTCAGCTCATAAAGGTCAGTGCAAAAGAAAGCACGCATCTTGAAGAGGGCTGTATTGAGCATTGGAAATGCCCCGACTGCGGCAAGGTATTTGCCGACAGCGAGGGAATTGCCGAAATGGCGCCCGAAGATGTTGTTATAAAGAAAACGCCCGAGCACAAAGTGCCCGAAAACGCAAAACCCGAATATGATGAAAAATCGCATTGGTATGTTTGCGAATGCGGCGAAAAAACAGGCGAAGAGGACCACAGCTTTAAGTGGGTAATTGATAAAGAACCCACAGCGGACAGCACAGGCTTAAAGCACGAGGAATGCACGGTTTGCAAATATAAACGCAGTGAAAATACGGTCATTCCGAAAAACTCCGTACCGTATACGGGCGACCTTATAATGCTTTGGGCGGCGCTCTTTGTAATAAGCGGCGGCTACCTTTCAATTGCGGCAGTAGGCAGAAAACGCAAAAAAGCCGTACGATAAAGCTGTTAGCTATTAGCTGTTAGCCGTTAGCTGTTAGCTTTTAGCACGCGGCAAAGCCGTTTGAGCCGTTAGCCGTTAGCTATTAGCTTTTAGCACGCGGCGAAGCCGCGATTATAACCGCGCTTTGCGCGGAATATTATAGGAAAACGCTTCGCGTTTTGGCGGGCGGCAGATTGCCGCCCCTACGGGGCAGCCTGTAGCTTTTAGCTGTTAGCTTTTAGCCTGCGTAGCGGTGACTTGCATATTTTCATTTTTATATTGTTATAAAACGAACCCTGTGAACGAAATGAATTTTGTCCGTTCACAGGGTTTTGTTTGTACCGTATAATTATTAACCCCGCGAACAGATTTTGTCCGAACGCGGGGTTATATTATGTGAAATTTTGATTTTATATAGGTTTTTCCACGCAAGAACTTTACGTTTTCCGCGTCGATTTTCAAATACTTCACGTAGTGGCGGCAATCTGCCGCCCGCCGGAACG
>DJRI01000008.1:6694-16023 GCA_002440045.1 Ruminococcaceae bacterium UBA6364
GGGTACAATGGCTAACAGCTAATAGCTAATAGCTAATAGCTAACGGCTCAAGCGGCTTTGCCGCGTCAGATTTCCCCGTCCGTTATTCTGTTTGCAAAAATCAATCGGCTTTCGTATGAATCGGGGCGGTTCTCGTCAAGAACGATAATACGTCCGCCGCGCTCTTTTCCGTAGGTGTGGTATCCCGCGCCGATTGTCTGAACAAGGTCTATCCCGTCAAGGTTTGCCGTGAAGGTGTTGGTGTGGTCGTGACCGAAAAATGCGGCGATAATATCGCCCGTCTTTTTCCAGCTTTCAAACTGCGCGCGGCCGTGCTTCGGCGGGCAGGGTGCCTCGCGCATAACGCCGTTTGAAAATGCACCGTCTTTTACTTCATAATATTTTCCGTCGTGTTCAAAAGCGCCTTCGCGTTTTTCTGCTTCTTTTAAAAGGTCGTATTCCTGAAGCACAGGGATATGCTGAAAAAGAATTGCGGGAACGGTTTTTCCGCCGTTTTTGTCTTTCAATTCTTTTGCTCTTTTTTCATACCATTCGATTTGTGATGAGTCTACTTCGGCATAGCCGCCGTCTTTAATGACGCGGTGTTTTTCGTCTCGCAGATAATCGTTTGAGTCAATGCACCAAATGTTAAAGGCAACGCGGCTTTTGTCGCTCGAAAGTATCGGCAGCGAGCAGTTTGCACAGCCGAAAACATCTTCGTCGTTAAAAGAGCTTCTGAAATTTTCATATTCGCAATAAACGGATATTTGATTTTCCTTGTTTAAAAAGGGGAGGGCGTATTCGGCTTCGGCGTCGTGATTGCCGAAAACAATTGCAAGCGGAATGTTACGTTTTTTAATCGGCTCAACAATGCGCTTTATCGTTTTGTACATATAGTCGTATGTAAATTCCTGCCAATAGCCGCTTATATTGTCGCCGCCGAAAACAACAAGGTCGGGCTTTGCTTCTTCCAAACAGTGCTCGATTACGTTCATTGTTTCCTTGGTGCGGTTTTCGGGAATAAGCCTGTTTTCATCGTCGTCCATTTCGGGGTCAACCTCGTGAATGTCGGTAAGATGAAGTATTCTGAATTTTCCGTCGCTTGAAAAAGAGAGCGGTTCCTGAAGGTTCTTTATATATCTGTGTGAATTGGGAAGTCCCTTAGCCATAATGCCTCCTTAAAATGCTAAATATAATTATTCTTTTTCGGCTTTTTCGCTTTGAGCATTTTCAGCTTCTTCGTTTTGCGCCTTTTCGGCTTCTTCGCGCGCTTTCTCGGCTTCTTTTTCGGCCTCGATTTCGGCTTTAAGAGAGTTTACAAATTCTTTTGCGACGGTGCTCAAAGATAAAACGTCTCTTATATCGTCTTTTTTAAAGAAAATGTCAAGAAACAAAAGCTCGTCCGATTTTACTATTGCAAGAAGCTGTTTTCTGTAGTTTTTTGCCTCGTCCTCTTTGCCGTTGTGCCGCGCGACAATAAGGTTTGCGGCGGCTTCATAAAATCTGTCGTTTCTTAAACCCAAATCAGGCTCGCCGTAGCTTCTCAAAAGCTTTTTTTCAAGCTCATCGGAATAAGTAAAACCGTCTTTCAGCAAAAGCGCCTTTGTCAAAATGCAGGCAGTGCCGCCGAATTTTGTGTTGGCAAGAGAATATTTTTCATAATATTCGTATGCTTTTGAAAAATCCTCTTTCTCTTCTTCATAAAGCTTTGCAAGCCTGTAATAAACTGCGGCTTTGCAGTCCGAGTCATCGGTATTAAAAAAATTATCTTCGCAAAAAAGAAGCATTTCTTCGGCACAGCGCAGATTTTCACTGCCGCCGCGGCTTAAAAGCTCTTTTGACACATCGCACACATAAGCGCACTTGTCCTCGTCAAAAAAGTCGTAAAGCTCGTTATAAAAGCTTCTGAGCGTTTCGTCGTTCCATGTTTTAACTTTTAAAAGATTTTCAAACATAAAATTACCTCATCATTTTTCCGGCGGGAAGCACGCCGCAACCGTAAGATTTGAAGAGCTTTTTGCGGTGTATTTTTTGTCGCACGAGAAGGGCATAAAGAAATAGTCGCCCTTTTTAATGTGAATTGTTTCACTGCCGCATGAAAGCTCGCCGCTGCCGTCGGTCACAACATATATGCACGGCGAAGAAAGCGGCTCGGTTTCGCCGTTTTTGACGGTATAGCGCAAAAGCGAAAAGCAGGGCGTGTCGTCCTTTGTGATAAGCGCGTCTTTTTTACAGCCGCTGTTTTCATAAACGGTTTTTGGGGTCTTGACGCATTTTTTCTTTACGTCGTCAAGCGAAAAGCTGTAGTCAAAAACATCTAATGCGTCGGACTTTTCAAGACCTATATACATTTCGTTGTCAGAAAGCCTGTAATCGCCGCAAAAACGCTCGGGCTGAATTGTAAAGTCCGTCGGCTCCTGCACTTCAAGCATAAGGCAGCCCGCGCCGATTGCGTGAATTGCTTTTGCGGGCACAAAAAATACATCGCCAACTTCAACGGGTATTTTATTTAAAAGACGTTCCATGGCGCCTTTGTCGGTTTCGCTGTCGTTTACGGCTTTTTCAAAATCGGCTCTTGTTACGCCGTCTTTAAATCCGAAGTATACCGCCGCGCCCTCGCGCTTGTCAAGGACGAGCCACGACTCCGCCTTGCCGAAATCCGAATTGAAATACTTTCTTGAAAAAGCCTTGTCGGGGTGAGCCTGAACGGGCAGTCTTATTGCGGAGTCAAGCGCTTTAACAAGCACGTCAAACGACTTTCTGCCGCCGAGCATAAGCTCTTTTTCGCTATTTACAAGGTCGCAAAATTTTACGTCTGTGCCGCGCACGGTCGAAAGTCCCTCAAATTCATCGGTACTGCCCTCGTTAAGAGCTTTTGTAAGAGAGCATATCCATTCTTCGGGATAAAAGGTGTCTTCGCTGTCGTCGCCGAAAAAGGATGAAAACAGCTTTCCGCCGAGATATACTCTGAACACCCTGTTTTTTTCAAAAAATACGGGTTTTGAAGCAAGAGCTTTCAAATCCATAAAACAACCTCATTTCAATAATGATTTTTGGGCGTCTTCAACGCTTTTAAAAAGTCCCGAAGCTGCGGCGGCAAAAATGCACGCGCCTGTTGACGCTTCTTCGGTATTTTTCGGAATGAAAAGCTTCATACCGAATTTTTCTTCAAAAATTCTTTGCCAAAGCTCGCTTTTTCTTATGCCGTTGCCGGAGCCTATAAGAAAAAGAGGTTTTGCGTCTAAAAGCGGTTTCGCTTCGCAGTACATATTAAAAAGCTCGTCTGCAACGCCCTTCAGTACACCTAAAGAAAGGTTTTGCGGCGTAAAGTTTTTGTCGCTTATATTAAGTATAGCGCCGCGCTTTTCGGGATTTTCACGCGTGCCGCAAAATTCGCAGTTAACAAAAAGCCCGCCGCCGTCAGTTTCTTTTGCAAATAAAGCAAGTTCGTCCATTTTTTTATAAAGGTCCTTTGCTTCAAAACCGAAAGCTTTTGAACAGATAAAAAAGAAATCTTTAAGTATTCCGTATGCTCTGCCGCCGCAAAGAGAAGAGCCGACAAAAAGGTATTTGTCATTGTAAAGCGGGCGAATTTCACCAGATGGGGGAGCAGTTTTTTTGTTTGTAACAAACGACACCTGACTTCCCGTGCCGACGTTAACGAGCAAAGACGTTTCGGGCGATTTTACCGAGCCTAAAAAGCTTGCCTGATTGTCGCCCAAAGCAACGCAAACGGGTATGCCGTCTTTTAAAAATTCACAGCCCGAGGTCACGCCTGCGGTTTCGGCGTCTTTTTTTACTGTCGGCAAAAACGCCCTGTCTATTCCGGCTTTTTTAAGTGCCGCGCTGTCAAAATCGAGCGCTTCAAGGTCAAAAAAACCGAGGCTTGCCGCGTCCGACGTGTGCGTTACGGGGGCGGTGTTTGTAATTACCGAGACGGTGTAGTCATGTATCGTCGAGAGCTTTGCGGCGTTTTTCGGGACAAGTCCGTTTTCTTTGTTATAAAAATGTGTTGTAAGCCCAAATCCCGAAGCGGCTTTTATTTTTGTGAGCGCCGAAAGATGCTCTGCGTAAGTTGCGGACGGCGAAAACTTTTCGTTCCCTCTGCCGTCTTGCCATGTGTAAAGCGGCGAGCAGGGCCTGTTGTCTTTATCAAGATAAAGTATTCCGTGCATTTGCCCCGTTACGCCAACGGCGCAAATATCGCTTTTTCCGAGGGCTGTTACGGCGTTTTTTACCGTTTCAAGAATTTTTTCGGGGTTTTGCGCTTTTTCAAACGGAAATTGCGGTGCTAATTCGCTTTCATTCGGCAGTGTAACGCTTTTTAACGTTTCGCCGCTTTCGGGCGAAAGAAGCACCGCGCAAACCGAGGTCGTTCCGATGTCTATTCCGAGTAAGGTTTTCATAAACGCACCTCAGCAAAGGCAGGTTGAAGCAGGGTCAAGCCTTCTTATAATATCCTGCTGAATTGCGGGCGAAAGGTCAAGAAAGTTAACGAACGTGCCGTGAATACGCATAATGTAAACGCCCGACGGAGCATATTTTTTAGGCTCTGCAAGCACTTTTCTTAAAATTTCGGCGGTGGTCACGTTTACATAGAGATAGAAAGGCGAGGTTGCCTTGTTAAGCGGGTTGAAAAACAGCGGTCTTATTACCTTGTCGCGGAACTCAACACCCTTGCCGTCATAGTCGCCCGAAACAAAATATTTCGGGTCGATGCCGAAGTGCGAAGCATAGCCGCCGCACATTTTGTCAAACGGAAGCTTCATAATGGAGAGCGTTCTGAAACCGAGCCCGTTTTGAGCCTCGCCGTAAAGCGGGTCAAGTCCGTAGTTGAGCATATCGCGCGATTTTCTTCCGCAGGGGAGCGCGCCGACCCAATAGCCGTAAAGAAGGTGAGTTGACGGCGTTGAAAAATCGGGACGGAAGTTGTTGCCGAGGTAATTCTTTTTGCTTCTTACCATATCGGCTATTCTGTTTGTAAGCTCAACCGCTTCTTTGTCGGCACATTCGTCATTGTTGCCGAATTTCGGCGCGGCAAGCATATAGTCGCGCAATTCTTCGTCATTTTCAAAATTCGTTCTTAACGCTTCAAGAAGTCTTTCGGCGTCCTCGGGGCGCTCTTTTAAAAGGCGGTCGATAGCGACAAACGAGTCCGAAACAACGCTTACGCCGTGAATAAGACAGCCGCTGCCGTTGTATTTTGTGCCTTTATGATGTGTGTCGCGCGTGTCATAGCCAGTATCAATGCCGCCCATAAGCGTTGAAAGGAACGGTACGGGAAGATAAGATATGGCTTTTGAAGCGCCGTTTGCGGCGTCAATCATCGCATTGCAGAAGTATTCGGCGTTTTTATAAAAACGTTCGCGAACATTTTTGAGCGCCGAAAGCGCGTCTGTTTTTTCGCATACAGTGCCAATCTCTTTGCCCGTAACGGTCGAAAAACCGTCGTTTAAAGTGAGCTCCAGAATTTTGCCCAAATTGAACCAGCTGTTTGTGGTGTTGCCGTTGTCCTTGCCCATAATAAGCGGCTCCTGGCAGCCCGCAATCGCGGTGTCGGCAACGTCGTCAATATCTATGCCGGCTTTCGGAAGCACTTTAAAGAGCGAGTCGTCGTTAAAAAATGACGGCGTAAGGCAGCCCGGCGTGAAAAGGAAACGTCCAAGCTCGCGATAAAGCTTTTCGGGTGTGTTTTTGTGAAGCTTTACGGAAAGAATCGGCTGCGGCAGGTTCATATCGTAATATGCGTCAAGAAGCGCATATGTCGTGTCGTTTGTAAGGTCGCGCCCGTCTTTGTCTCTTCCGCTGACTATAAGGTTCTGCGATATTGCCCAGCTTCTGTCGGCAACGTTGAAGAACACAAGAAAATGCTTTAAAAGGGCAGCGGTTTCGTCGCGTCCGAGACCGTCGTGCGCGCGGTACGGCTCAAAAATTCTGTCGGCGTTTCCTACAGAAAAAGCAAACGGGTTGGGCGCCTGTTCAAGGCACATTACTTCCCACATAATTATAAAGCTCTGAATTGCTTCATAAAGCGTTTCGGCGCCGCGGGCGGGCACTTTGTTTAAGGTGTCAAAAAGAAGAGAAAGCTGCTCTTTTCTTTCGCCGCTTGCTGTTTTTAATTTTTCTTCCGCAATAAGGCTGTATCTTTTTGCAAGAATAAGCGCGCAGTTAAGAGCTGTTTTCATAGCTTCGTAATTGTGCTTTTGCTCTTCTTTACAGTCTTTTTCTTTTTCTTCGATGTCGGCAATCATTTTAAGAACGCCGTATTTAAGCGCATAGCGCATATCGGGTATAAGGTGACCCGTAACCTGTTCTATAAAATACGCGACCTCGCCCGTGTGCTTTTCGCAGGAGGAATAAACCTTTGTAAGCTCTTTAACATAGGGCGTGTTTTTGTCGGTTTCTCTTAAACGCCCGATTCGCTCTTTTGTAAATTCGGGCGTTTCGTCAATATCGCCGTAAACAGCCGTCGGGTCGCAATAGCCCGCGAATGTTTCGACCTTAAAAGAGGGGTTAATAAGCGCATAGCTTCTTGCAAAAGCGTCGCGCTGAGTTCCCGCAAAAACGGCGTTGTCGCTTATTGAAAGCGGCAGTGCGTTAAGTGCGTCGCGAAATTTAAGCGCGGCTTTTTCCATAGGCGAAAAGCCCTCGTATTTACTTTCGGCGGCGGCTTCGTTTTCTTTCATTAAAAACCAGCCTTCAAGGTGGTTTATTGCTCTTTCTTCTTTGAAAAGAGCTTTTGCCATATCGGTGGTTTTTACAGCGTCAAATTTATACATAATAAGCACCTCTTTAAGTCTTGATAAGAGTTAAGCCCTTGCTTTCGAGAGCATTTTTTAAAACTGATACGTCGTCAGCCGAAACAAAAGCGTCGGTTACGGTATATTCTTTGCCGAGCTTTTGCCATTTTTCTTTGCCGAATTCGTGATAGGTGAGTATTTCAAAGAAAAGCGCGTCGCTTTCGCTTCGATTTTTTAATTCACATAGCCTTTCTGAAAACAGCTCTGCGTTTTTTTCGCCCGAATTAAAGCCCTTTATAAGCGGAATGCGCACAAGAAGCGGCTTTTTTGTTTTTGCGCGGGCAAGAAGATTTGAAAATACGGTTTCTTCATCTGCGCCCGTAACATGCTTTAACGCGTCTTTATCGGCGGATTTGAAGTCGGCAATCATATAATCGACTTCAAAGTAAAGCGGCAAGACGTTTTTAAGCGAAGCGTTGGTTTCTATTGCCGTGTGAATACCGCTTTCTTTTAAAAGCAAAACGGTTTTTAAAAGAGCGTCGTGCTGCAGCGCGCATTCGCCGCCCGTAAAAGTAACGCCGCCGCCGTCAAAAAACATCATTTTGCAGCTTTCGGCTTCCTTTTGAATGTCGCGTGGCGTTAATGCGGTCACTCCGGGTCGCCTTGTCATTCCTTCGGGATTTGAACACCACGGGCAAAAAAGGTTGCAGCCCGAAAGGTGAAAAACAAGCCTGTTTCCCGGTCCGTCCTGAGAAAAGTTAAAGCCCTTTTGAAATATATAAATATGTTCATTTTCCAAGCGGCAGCACCACACATTCGGTATGTAAATATACACATTAATTTTACACTAAACAGCGCGTATTTGCAAGAAAAAAACATCGTTCGGGTTACTAATTTGCTTTGCGTCTTTTGGTTAATATGACCAAGGCGGAAATGAGCTTTAGCCTTGTAAAATCTTTTTCTGTGTGTTAAAATCAATAAAAAGGAGGCAGAGGTATGAGTGAATGTAATTGCGGATATTATCCGACGGTGGTAATCCCCGGGATAGGACAGTCAAAAACAGCCCTTTATTCAGCCGACGGCAAAATGCTTAAAACGGCGTGGCCTGTTGATATAGACGGCAAAAAGCTTTTAAAGGCTCTTTCTTTTCAGGCTTTTAAAACGGTTATGACGGGTGACGACTCAAAGCTTTTAGAAAAGCTTAAAGAGCTTGTCGCGCAAGAGGTTTCGGCGCTTAAGGTTAATTCCGAGGGTGTGCCGAACCCGTTTTTAAAACCTGTCGATTATGACAGAAAGCCCCTTTCTTTATGCAGTGAGGACGATAAGCGCTACATATACAAAATGGTGCCTATGAAAGATGTTGCCGAAATAATAGGCGAAGACAGGCTTTTCTTTTTTGCTTACAATTCTTTCGGTCAGCCTTATGAGACGGCAAAGGCGCTTGACAGCTATATTCAAAATGTAAAGCGGCTTACAGGTTCAGACAAGGTTAACTTAGTCCCCGTAAGCCTCGGCGGCTCTGTAGCGACGGCGTATTTTGACGCATACAAAGAAAGAGACGATATTCACAGGGTCTGCTATTTTGTGCCCGCCGTGAACGGTTCAAGCATTGTTTCGGATGTATTTTTAAATAACCTCGACCTTTCAGAGCCTCTTTCGCTTTTTGAAATTCTTTTAGGCAAAAAAGACGCAAAAATGCTCGAAAAATTCTCCGAGCATTTGCCGAAAGGCGAGCTTGAACGCGTCGCAAGTACGCTTATCGAAGCGGTTTTTGAAAACATAATCGTAAATTGCCCCGCAATGTGGGCTATTCTCCCGCGCGAAAAATACAAAGAAGCCGCCGAAAAATACCTTTGCGGCTATGGCAAGGGTACGCTTAAAGCCAAAACCGAAAGGTATTTCAGGGCGCAAAAGAGATATGAAGAAATTCTTTTGGAGCAAGAGAAAAAGGGAGTTGAGTTTTTCTCGATATGCGGCTACGGCAGAGAGCTTTTGCCGTTTGTAAAAAGCAAAAGAGTAAATTCCGACTCGGTTGTCGATTTTTCTTCGGCTTCTTTGGGCGGCACAGCCGCGCCGTGCGGCGAAAAGCTTAACGGGCGCGCGGATTTAAAGCGAAACTGTAACGATTTGTCGCATAACCACGTTTCGCCCGACGGCACGGCAGACGTTTCAACCTCGCTTTTCCCCGAAAGGGTGTTCTGCTTTAAAAACCAACAGCACGACGACACGGCTTATAACGACGTTGCAATGGCTGTTGCAAAAAGAATACTTACAGACGAAAGCTTTAAAGACGTTTATTCGGACGCGCGTTTTCCGCAGTTTAACGGCTCGCGCAATACGGGAAAAATCGCATACAGGCTTTTGCCCGAAGCGTATGAGCTTTTAAAACTCGACCTTCACGAGAGTGTAAGAAAAGAGCTTGAAGAAGCAGTAAAGGAAGCGCAGGATATTTTCGGCGACACAATAGTAGAAAACGGCGAAAAAGCCGACAACGCCGCTTTGCGCCTTGAGAGCGCTGTAAGAGAAGCTACGCCCGATTTGCGAAAATAAAAAATGGGCTGTAAAAAAGTTCGGACCGCAAAAAGCAAAAAAAGGATAACTGATGCTTTT
>DJRI01000008.1:16095-18680 GCA_002440045.1 Ruminococcaceae bacterium UBA6364
ACAAGGAAAAAAACGAAGCAATGCTGTCGCATTGCAAGGCTTTTTGACGCAGTAACGGCAAAAAGAGGACGGTTTAAAACCGTATTACCCTGTTCTTCTTAGCCTTGTCTCGGAGTACCTTTGTACGCCGTCGGGCAAGTGCTAAACGCCGAAAACGGCGTTTAGCATTCGATTAATTCATTCCGAACGTTTTTTCCAAGCCCATTTTCCGTATAGAATTGTGTGTGGCTATAAAAAATTAGGGGCTGTAAAAAACACAGCCCCATTTTTTTAGGTGTAATTGCCGATTAGCCGATAAGCATAAATCTTAATATAATTAAAACTGCGAAGCACCGATTATGCCTAAGCCCTCGAGCAGGATTTTAATGCCGAGAAGTATAAGAATGACGCCGCCCGCAAGCTCGGCTTTTGATTTGTATTTTGTGCCGAAAATGTTGCCGACTTTAACGCCGACGGCGGATATTGTAAAGGTAATAAGACCGATAAGAGCAAACGCTATGTAAACGAAATGCTCGGTTTCAAACTCGGTGAAAGCAAAGCTTACGCCTACGGCAAGCGCGTCTATGCTTGTGGCAACCGCCATAACAAACATTGTTTTAAAGCCCAAAGAGCTGTTGACGTTTTCTTCGCCGTCTTTTTTTGAAAGAGCTTCTTTTATCATATTTGCGCCGATTATCGTAAGCAGAACAAATGCAATCCAATGGTCGATGCTTGTAATTTTGTCGGCAAAGGTGCTGCCCAAAAGGTAGCCCAAAAGCGGCATAAGCGCCTGAAAAGCGCCGAACCATGCGCCGACGATAATACAGTGGCGGGCTTTAAGCTTCTCCATGGCAAGACCCTTGCAAAGCGACACGGCAAAAGCGTCCATCGAAAGGCTGATTGCAAGCAAAACAATATCAAGTAATGTCATAATTACGCTCCTAAACAGAATGAACCGATTATATACTTATTAAAGGTGCGGGTCAAGTATTAAAAAGAAAAAATTAAAGCAAAATAACTTTTTGCGGTCCGGACTTTTTTTACAGCCCCATTTTTTACATTCTATTGCATTTTCTATATATTTTATGATATTATCTATTTGAGAAAGAAGGCGATTTTATGAAGAAAAGAACCGCAGCGGCAATAGCCGCCGCAGGTGTTTTGTCGGCAGGTGCCGCGGCAAAGCTCTGTTTTGAAAATGCAGATTTCAACAAAAGGTGCGAAGCGTGCTCAAAGATATTCAAAAAAGCACTTTTCTCGCTGTCGGCTGATGTGCCGTACCCGCCGAAAGAAGAAAGAATAAATTCAAAAGACAGATTTTCTTCAAACGTCCTTATAAAAAGCCGGGGCGATGAAAAAGGCGGCGCGTGGTATCTCGGATATTCTAAAAAAAGCATACTCCCCGACGATATAGATTCAAAAAAATATTGCATCGCCGGCAACACGCGGCTTCCCGCGAATTTCGCAAAAGGCGTTCTTGACGGAATTTTTGTGAGAACAGTTGCTCTTTCTGCGGGAAAAGAAAGTGAAAAGGCTGTTTTTGCCGAGGTTGACTGCATAGGCATTTCAAATAAGTGCATAAGCGAAATTCGCGAAAGACTTAAAGATTTTTGCAAAGAAAATAACGTTTCGTCTTTGAATATTCTTTCGACCCATTCCCACAGCTCCATAGATACCTGCGGCATTTGGGGCGAAATACTTGACGTTATAAAATATAATAAAAAGGCAATTAAAAAAGGCGAAAAGCTTAAAAATTCCTGCGATGAAGAATATATGGAGTTTTTGTACGGCGTTGTTGAAGAGAGCGTTAAAGAAGCGGTCCTTTCAATGAAAAAAGGCAAGCTCTATTCTGCGTATATGGGCAAAAACTCTTATGCCGCAATAAACGAAGCCAAGGGCGAAATGTCGGTTTCACAGCGCGGGCTTGCAGGTTTCGTATGGGACAGGCGCGAGCCTATAGACTGTTCGACACAGCTTTTAAGGCTGCGTTTTAAACCGAACGACCGAAACGAAAAAGAAACTTATATTGTAAATTTTGCGGCGCACCCTTACATAAACGGACTTAAAATAAAGAACAAGGGCAACGGCGATATGATTTCGGGCGATTTTGTCTATCATCTCGGCGAAACGTTTGAAAAATACGGCGCAAATATGCTCTTTATAAACGGCGCGGTTGCGGCGGTTTATCCGAAAAGACTTTATTCCGATGAGCTGACTTTAAAAGACCAGGCGCGCGCTTTCGGCGAAGAGGTCGGAAGAATCGCTCTTTCGATGACTCTTGAAAACAAAAAAATATATAAAGACGAATTTCTTTCGCCCGAAAGCTATGAAAATGAGATGGGCATATTCGGCGGCAGAAAGAGCGACTACAGAAAGTGGCTTGATAAAAAGGGCGGCGGCGTTGTAAAAGAAACGCTTTTGGAGCCGATAATGGAGCTTTCGACGAACGACGTTAACCTTGACGTTGAAAACCCGATATTCCACCTTGTCGGCAAGCTCAATATAGGCAAGTACAACATATTAAGCAGCGGAAGCGGCTTTACGTCGTTTACCGAAGTCGGCGCGCTTTCTCTCGGCGGCGGAAAAGTTAAGGCGGCGTTTGTTCC
>DJRI01000008.1:18719-22564 GCA_002440045.1 Ruminococcaceae bacterium UBA6364
GCCGTGTTAAGCGGTTCTTATGCCGTTGAAGCCGAATATTCTTATTCTAAAAAAGACTTTTCGCAAAAACCGCTTTGCGCGGTTGCGGGCGACAGCAACCTTGTTGTTTTCGGGCTGTGCAACGACGCGATAGGCTACATTATTCCCGATAACGATTTTCTTATGATGTTCCTCGGAACAACCGAAAAAATGAAAAAGCTTTTCGGAAGCCATTATCTTGAAATTTTTTCTTTCGGAAAGAACACAGCTGCCTAGNNNCCTATGTTGTAAAGGGCTTTGAAAAGGCACTTGGGAGGCTTCAAGGGGAAAAATGAATATGAAAACGGATTCAAAGGCGCTTTTAAACGGCGCTTCAAAAATGAAAAGCTTTTTAGAAAAATATTCAAAGAAAAGAATAATTCTTTCTGCTTTGGCAGTGCTTCTTGCGGCGATTTTTCTGTTTCAGTGCGCGGCTGTTGCGGCGGCATATCATTTTGCTTTGACACATAGCGGCGCGCGTTCTTTTAAAAGTAAAGACGGCTCCTCGGTTTTCGGCAATGAAGAAGAAAATGCGGCGTGGTTAGAGTCGGTTTCGGAAGAAATGTCTCTTACGTCTTACGACGGGCTTAAGCTTAACGCCTACTACATAAAAAATGAAAACGTTTCGTCAAGCTATGTTGTGCTCTGCCACGCATATGCCGAAAGCGCCGCTTCTATGGCTGAATATGCAAAGCACTATTACGATTTGGGCTTTAACATTCTTTTGCCCGACGCGCGCGCTCACGGTAAAAGCGAGGGCAAATATATCGGAATGGGGTGGGAGGACCGCCTCGACCTTTTAAAATGGGTCGATATGATTGTCGAAAAAGACGCCGACGCAAGAATTTTGCTTCACGGCGTTTCGCTCGGCGGCGCCGCGGTGCTTGCCGCTTCGGGCGAAAGTCTCCCCGAAAACGTGCGCTGCATAATTTCCGACAGCGCATGGGAAAGCGAATGGGAAGAATTTAAATATCAGGCGAAAGAAAGCTTTTCGCTTCCTGCATTCCCTGTGCTTTATATGGAGTCGTTATATGTAAAGCTTCGCACGGGGCGCTCTCTTAAAGTCGCCGACATTTCTTCGCAGGTCGAAAAAAGCAAAACGCCCACGCTTTTTATTCACGGCGAAGCGGACACGGTTGTTCCGATAACGCAGTGCAACAGGCTTTTTGACTCGTGCTTTGTCGAAAAAGAGCAGTATATCGCAAAAAACGCAGGTCACTGTGAAGCCGCGTTTAAAGACAGCGAAAAATATTGGGCAAAGGTTGACAGATTTATGCTTAAGCATTTCAGCCTGTAAAAAATCTATTTAAATAAAACATAACCGCCGATTATTGACAGGCACTGTCTTTGTCGGCGGTTGCTTTTTATATTTATAAGTCACAGTTCAAGAGCGTTTTCGTTCAGCAGAAATTCATAAAGTCCGAGGTGAAGAATACCTTCTTCGTCCGTCCACGGCTTCATCGAGGTTTTGTTGATAATAATTTTCTTGAAGAAATCTTTGGTGTTTTTAAGCGGTCTTAATTCCGTTTCAAGCTTTGACGGGTCTAAAACGTTAAGTGCGGATTGAATATAGTATTTTTTCGAGCCTTTGTTTACAATAAAATCTATTTCGCACTGCTTTTTTACTCTTTTTTCATTATTCGATTCAACAATATCAACAACGCCGACATCAACGTAATATCCGCGGCACAAAAGCTCGTTGTATATAATGTTTTCCATTATATGAGTTTCCTCCTGCTGCCTGAAGTTGAGCCGTGCATTGCGAAGCCCTATATCGGTGCAGTAATATTTTGAAGGATATTCAAAATACTTTTTACCTTTTATATCGTAACGTTTTGCGTTGCTGAACAGAAACGACTCAATAAGATAATTGAGATAGCTTGAAACGGTTGTGACTGAAACCTTGATGTTTTTTACCGTCTGCAAGGTATTTGAAATTTTGCTTGCATTTGTGAGCGAGCCTACAGAAGAACAAAGCGCATCGGTTAATTCGCTGAGAATATCGGGCAGTTCAATATCATAACGTTCAACAATATCTTTAAAATAAACTTCGGTGAAAAGAGTTTGCAAATAATTCATCTTTTCGGCGTCGCTTTTTTTTGTTAAAACAAGCGGCATACCGCCGTACAAGGCATATTCCTCATAAGCGTCGGATTTATCGCCGCCTGAAAAAGCGTAATACTCTTTAAAAGAGAGGGGATAAACCTTAACCTCGTCGCCCCTGCCGCGAAAAGCGGTCAGAACATCTTTTGTGAGCATTTTTGAATTGCTTCCCGTTACATAAATATCAACATTGCGAAGCCTCATAAGCCCGTTCAGTACATTATAAAGCCTGATGTTTTCGGGGCTTTTAAGCTCCTCATTTGTGATTGCATACTGCACTTCGTCAATAAGAATGTAGTACATATCCGAATTTGTGATTTTTTCGCGAATATATTTAGACAGTTCACCCGGGTCGCGGTATTTTACAAACATATCATCATCTAAAGCAATTGCAATAATCTGCTCTTTTTTTACGCCGCGTTCGATTAGATAGTCATAAAACAGATTAAACAGCAAAAAGCTTTTGCCGCACCTTCTGATGCCTGTAATAACCTTGATAAGCCCGTTTTCTTTTCTGTCAATAAGTCTGTTAAGATATTCGTCGCGTTTAATAATATTTTGCATTAAAGTTCTCCGTTCATTTGAAACTTAGGTGCATTTTACCCTTACTTTACAATATAGTATATCATCATTTTTGCAAAATATCAAGAAGAAAAAACGAAAGCCGCAATTCACAAGCCGCCCGATTGGGCAAATGTGTGAATTACAGCCTTCGTTTTTCGGCGTCTTGCCGAAACATCATTTATCTCAGATACAACCCTGTGCGAGCATAGCGTCCGCAACCTTTAAAAAGCCTGCGATATTAGCGCCTGCAACAAGGTCATAGCCGTAGCCGTATTCTTCGGCGGCAGCCGCCGAATTGTCGTGGATTTCTTTCATAATATGTTTGAGCTTTTCGTCAACCTCTTCGGCGGTCCAGCTGTATCTTGCCGAGTTCTGGCTCATTTCAAGCGCCGAAACGGCAACGCCGCCTGCGTTTACAGCCTTTGCGGGCGCAACCGCTTTGCAGTGGCCCTTGAGGTAAGAAAGAGCTTCGTTAGTTGTGGGCATATTTGAAACCTCGATATAGTATTCCACGCCGTTTTTAACAAGCTTTTCAGCCTCTGCCATATTAACTTCGTTCTGTGTGGCGCAAGGCAAAGCAATATCGGCCTTTACGCCCCACGGCTTTTGACCCTCAAAAAACGGAAGATTGAATTTATCCGCAAAGGGCTTTACGCCGCGACTGCCCGAAGCGCGCATTTCAAGCATAAAGTCAAACATTTCTTCGCTTTCAATACCGTCCTCGGCATAAACATAGCCGTCGGAGCCCGAAATTGTGAGCACCTTGCCGCCAAGCTCGGTAATCTTTTTTGCCGCGCCCCATGCAACGTTGCCGTAGCCCGAAAGAACAAAGGTTTTGCCTTTTATTGACTCATCAAAGTGCTTGAGCATTTCTTCAAGGTAATAAATTGCGCCGTAGCCCGTGGCTTCGGGGCGAATGAGCGAGCCGCCGTAAGAAAGCCCTTTGCCCGTAAGAACGCCGTTTTCAAACGAAGCTTTTATGCGCTTATACTGGCCGTAAAGATAGCCGACTTCTCTGCCGCCGACGCCGATGTCGCCTGCGGGCACGTCGATATTAGGACCGATGTATCTGTAAAGCTCCGTCATAAACGCCTGGCAAAAACGCATTATTTCAGCGTCGCTTTTGCCGTGAGGGTCAAAGTCGGAGCCGCCCTTTGCGC
>DJRI01000024.1:0-5236 GCA_002440045.1 Ruminococcaceae bacterium UBA6364
GGAAGATAGGGCGATGCCGACACATATACCGGATAAATTTATCCGGTTATATGCCTTCTTAGCTCAGTTGGTAGAGCATGCGGCTGTTAACCGCAGGGTCGTAGGTTCGAGTCCTACAGGAGGCGCCAAAATCCCGTTCACTTCAGTGGACGGGATTTTTACTTCTTACCTCTTCACTCTTGCTTAAAAACAAACAGTTAAACGGATTTTCGGAAAGTAATCGGAAAGTAAAAAGTAATAGGTAATCCGTTCCCTAGGATCCGCTTTAAAGGCTTACAAAATCATATACTGTATTTGACTTTATCTTTTGCTAAAAAGGGTCACATCTATTTACAACACAGACGAGCGGTGGTTATGATTTTATATCAATATTGAGGTTATTCCTTATTTCTGATATAATAACCTCACGAAACGCTTACAAAATCAAAGATTTTGACCGTTTCGGAGAACATTGAATGGCTAAATTGGCGGCTTTCGCCGCCGGCACTTTGTGCCGCTCCTGCTGTCGCAGGCGCAATTTATGATATAATAAAGGCAAAGAGAAAAGATAAAAACGAAAGTGAGATAGAATATCCGTATGCCGCTTCAAATAATACGAAATGATATAACCAAAATTGATTGTGACGCTATTGTCAACGCCGCCAATTCGACCTTGCTCGGCGGCGGAGGTGTTGACGGCGCAATACACAGAGCTGCCGGAAAAGGCTTGTTGACTGAATGTATGAAGCTCGGCGGTTGTAAAACCGGTCAGGCAAAAATTACAAAGGGGTATAATTTGCCCTGCAAATATGTAATCCACACTGTCGGCCCGAAGTGGAGAGACGGGAACTCCGGAGAGCGTAAATTGCTTGAATCCTGTTACCGTGAATCCCTCAAATTAGCATATGAAAACAAATGCGAAACAGTTGCCTTTCCGCTGATTTCATCGGGCATATACGGCTACCCGAAGGAGGAAGCACTGCAGGTTGCAGTAAATGAAATCGGCAAGTTCCTTCTCAGTCACGATATGCTTGTATACATAGTGGTATTTGACAAGGATTGCTTTCGGGTAAGCAAAAAGCTGATTGCCGATATTACCGAATACATAGACGAATACTATGTCGAAACGCATTATGTCGGAAGGAGCAAAACGCTTCTCGCATATCCGCTTGGGGAAGAATCTGCAGCGTTGCGCGATATGGAAATGCCAAAAGCAGCGTCATCTTTCAGCCTTGCTGATGCGGTGAATATGTTGGACGAAAGTTTTTCGCAAATGCTGCTTCGTAAGATTGATGAAAAAGGCTTATCTGATGCCGAGGTTTATAAAAAAGCCAATGTTGACCGCCGACTGTTTTCAAAAATTCGCTCCGATGTGAACTATAAGACGAGCAAACCTACCGCTATCGCCTTTGCGATTGCTTTGGAATTGAGTCTTGACGAAACGAAAGATTTTTTGGCGAAGGCAGGTTTTGCCTTGTCACATAGCAACAAGTTCGATGTGATAATTGAATATTTCATAAAGAGCGGTAACTACAATATATTTGAAATAAACGAAGCGTTGTTTGCGTTTGACCAGCAGCTTCTCGGCACTTGATATTGTCGCATATGATGCGACCAAATGACTCCTCTTTATGACTATAATGTGATTGTAGGTTTGAGAAACCCGACAATCACATTATTTTTTTCGGAGGTAATCAAAATGGAAAAGGTAAAAAACAATATCACTGAGCTTGTGTTTATTCTGGACCGCAGCGGCTCAATGTCAGGGCTTGAAAGCGATACGATAGGCGGCTTTAATTCTCTTATTAAAAAGCAGAAAAATCAGCAAGGAGAATGCTTTGTCTCTACGGTTTTGTTCGATGATGTAAGCGAAGTCCTGCACGACAGAGTGAAGCTTTCAAAAATCCCGAAAATGACCGAAAGGGATTATTTCACACGCGGCTCAACAGCGCTCATAGACGCCATCGGCGGCGCTATTCATCATATTGGGAACATTCATAAATACGCCCGTCCCGAAGATGTTCCGGAGCATACAATGTTTGTTATCATCACCGACGGACATGAAAACGCAAGCCATCGCTATGACAGCGACCGAGTTAAGGCTATGATTGAAAATCAGAAGAAAAAATACGGCTGGGAGTTCCTGTTTATCGGGGCGAACATCGACGCAGTTGAAACCGCAAAGCATTTCGGCATAGATGCAGACAGAGCCGTAGACTATCACGCAGACAGCAAAGGGACGGTGGTCCTCTATGATACCGTTTCAAAGACTGTTTGCAATATGCGCGCTTGTGCACCGATTTTGCCGGGGTGGAGTAGCGATATCAAAAAGGATTTTGAAAGCAGAAAGTGAGCCGTCTGCCACCATTGCAGGAAATATGAAAAATAAAACAGATTGAACCGGATGGCAAGCCGAATGGCAAAAAGGGCAGGCTTTATGTGTGCCAAAATATCTGTCAAAGAACACCGGCGAGGCGTGGCTGGCTGAGGGGCTATTTGAAATAAGAGGTTAGAAGTTTTAAAAAGCAAGGATAACAGATAATAGGCAAGGGCTTTAATTGCCTACGCTGAGCAGCATTAAAAATTTTCGGCAAACAAAAAACACCCTGACGGCACTGTAAATTCAGTACTTGTCAGGGTGCTTTCTGTTTTCGGTTATTTATCAAGCCCGTTAAAGAGTTTGACGTTTTCAAAGCAATATGTATATTTGCCGTCCTCGATTCCGTGGACGATTTCACAGACCTTATCGTTATACGGTGTGGGGACGCCGTATTTTTTGCCGTAGGCGCACACGACGCCGTTGATTGCGTCGATTTCGCACTTTCTGCCTTTTTCAAGGTCCTGAAGCATGCTTGCTTTAAGAAGTCTGTGTTTTTTTATGCAAATCGGAATAAGGATATTTGAAATTTTCTTTTTGAGTCCGTTGCCCTTATAATAAAGAAGCTTTACAATATCTTTGCCCTGCACAGGTTCGATTTTTATTCCTGCTGCCGCGGCAACGTCTATTACTTCTTTTATAATGTTCTGACAGCAAACGCGCGAGTCTTTGCGCTCGGCGGCGTCGCCGAAGGTTCCGCCCATAACCGCCGACATTCCGCTGAAAGCCGAGTTTATAAGCAGCTTTGACCAACGCACGCCCATAAAATTATCTTCTATTTCAACGGGGCACATAAGCTCAAGAATTTTTTTGACTTCCATAAGCTTTTCGTCTTTTTTGCCGTTCATTCTGCCGAGGCCGAAGGTCATGCTGTCAGGCTCGCTTGTAAGCTCCGAAACGCCCTTGCCGTGGAGCGTTGCGCCCCACGCAACGGTGCAGCCCATTGTTCTGTCCTCGCCGACAACCTCGGATACGGAAAGCTCGGGCAGCCCGTTTTGCAATGTGCAGACAATGCAATCGTCGGTCATATTCTTTTTTAATCCCTCAAGCACATTTTTGTTATCGAGCTGTTTTGTCAAAAGAAAAATAAGCTCGTATTTTTCGGTCAGCTCGTCGGGCGTGAGAGCGTGCACGGGAACAGTCATATCAACCGTTCCTGTTATGTGAGCGCCGTTTTTGTTCATAGCGTCAACGTGCTCCTTGTTTCGGGTGATAAGGTCCACGGGATAGCCCGCTTTCGATATGTATGCGCCGAGAACCGTTCCGAGAGAGCCTGCGCCGTAAATTGCCGTTTTCATATCTAAATCCTCCGTTTTCGGAAAAATTTTTATACCTCTGATATTATACAGTTTAAAAAGAAAATATGCAATAAATTTTTTGCGCACTTGACAGCCTATCGGTCGGTAGGTATAATGATAATCAGAAACCCGACGGGAGAATTGAAAAAAATGCAAAAGAGCAACACAAAAAACGATATTCTTGAAGCGGCGCTGGAGCTGTTTTCGGTACAGGGGTACGAAGCCACGTCGCTTTCGCAGATTGCGGAGGCGGTGGGTATTCGCAAGGCGTCGGTATACAGCCATTTTGAAAGCAAGCAGAAAATTCTTGACGCGCTGACAAGCGAGATTTTAGAGCAATATGACAAGCACTCGATATTTTCACAGGCGAATTTAAGCGACCCTGAATTTCAGAAGCGCATCGACGGCATTTCGCCCGACGAAATATCGGAAATGATTTTAAAACATATTCGCTATATTCTGCACGACCCGCACATAAGCAAAACACGCAAGATGCTTACTGTTGAGCAGTTCAGGAATCCCGAGCTTCAAAAATTGCAGACAAAGCAGAACTACACAAACGTTACGGACTATTTCACGCGGCTTATAAAGCTTCTCATAAAGAGCGGCAGGCTGATTGAAAAAGACCCCGAAATTGCGGCGGCACAGCTTGCGCTGCCCATATCCGTCTGGATAAATCTTTGCGACCGTGAGCCGGAGCGCGAAAGCGAAATAACGAGGCTTATAGAGCGGCATGTTCGTCAATTTTTTGAAATATACGGCAAAGGCGACGCTTGAAGAAAGCCGTAAACCACCAAAGGAGAGCGAAGATATATGAAATACACAAAAAAATTTATCGCTAAAAACGGCAAAGAAATTCTTATAAGAAACGCCGAGAGCGCCGACGGCGAGGCAGTGCTCGAAAACTTTAATATCACGCACGCCGAAACGGATTTTTTGCTGACATACCCGGACGAAAGCACCTTTACGCCCGAGATTGAAAGCCGCTTTTTGGGGCGCAAGGCAGAAAGCGCGAACGAAGCTGAGCTTGTTGCCGTTTCAGACGGTAAAATTGTCGGAACGGCAGGGGTGGACGCAGTCGGCACAAAATATAAGGTGGCGCACCGCGCTGAATTCGGCGTAAGCGTTTTAAAGGATTATTGGGGTCTCTCGATAGGCAAAGCCTTAACAGAGGCCTGTATAGAATGTGCAAGAAACGCAGGTTACGTTCAACTTGAGTTGAGCGTTGTTGCCGAAAATACAAGGGCAATTTCGCTTTATAAAAGTCTCGGATTTTCAGAATACGGCAGAAATCCCAAGGGCTTTAAGTCGCGCACAGGCGGTTATCAGGAACTTGTTTATATGATGTTGGAGCTGTAAGTTCGTTGTTTGTTAAGGAGCAGTTTATGGAAATCATACCGCTGAAAAAAGAAATATATGCGGGCAAAAAATTTACCGCGCGGTATAAGCATAAGAGGGTCGAACCCGGTCGCCCTAAAAGCTTTATTTTCCGTATCCTCGGGCGTTTTTCTCCTTGCAATACGAAAGTATTGCTGCGTCAAAGAAACACCCGACTATGCAAAAACTAAAGCTTTTTGGGTGC
>DJRI01000024.1:5313-9403 GCA_002440045.1 Ruminococcaceae bacterium UBA6364
GCCT
Organism: Ruminococcaceae bacterium UBA6364; assembly: GCA_002440045.1. Classification (GTDB taxonomy): domain Bacteria; phylum Bacillota; class Clostridia; order Oscillospirales; family Acutalibacteraceae; genus DTU089. Next base: position 5,318 of record DJRI01000024.1, read on the forward strand.
TGCGAGGCTTTTTGACGCAGTAGCGGCGAAAAGAGGGCCTTTTAAAACCGTACAGGGTTCGACTCTCTTATGCTTAGCTTATTTTTCGGTGTAACACAAAGAGTTTTGTGCATACTTATTATTATCGGAGGTGTTATTTTGAACAGACATTCATTTACTTACGAGCAGTATTGCACCGTTGTTGGAAAGAACATCATTCTTGAAGAGACAACCTATCACGACGGCAACAAAAGCATAAAGTGCCTTCACTGCCACGATTGCGATAAAGTCGGCGGGTGCAAAAACAAATATGTGATTTCGCGAATTAAAAGATGTGAAAACGCCGACAGCGCGAAAAAGAGCGGTTGAAGACTACTCTTTTTTGTGATAGAATAGTGAAAAAACAGACGGCGGTGACTTTGTGGGCGGTGTGTATATTCATATTCCTTTTTGCGCTTCAAAATGCCCTTATTGCGATTTTTATTCGCTGAGGTGCGGCGAAAAGGAAAAAAACGAATATGTTGAGGCTGTTATTGACGAAATTAATACAAACAGGCGCGCCGCGGGCTTTCTTGACTCATTTAATGCCGATACAATATATCTCGGCGGCGGCACGCCCTCGGTTTTAAAAGGCGAAGACATTGCGCGTATTGTTTCGGCTGCGAAAAAAGCATACGGCGCGGGCGATGGCTCTGAAATTACCGTTGAATGCAATCCCTCGTCGGATATAGAGGGGCTTTTGCCGTATTTTAAGTCGGTCGGCGTTAACAGGGTTTCTTTGGGAATGCAGTCCGCTGTCGAAAAAGAGCGCCGCACGCTCGGCAGAACGTCCGATAAAGAGCGCATTTCACACGTAGTTTCGCTTTTAAAAAACGCAGGTATTACAAATATTTCGCTCGACGTTATGCTCGGCATACCGTTTCAGACCGAAAAAAGCCTTGAAGAAACGCTTGAGTTTGCAAATTCTCTTGACGTAAAGCACATAAGTGCATATATTTTGAAGCTCGAAGAGGGGACTTTCTTTTACAAAAACCGCAGTAAATACGATTTTCCCGATGACGACGCGGTTGCGGCGCTTTATGAAAAATGCTGTGATTTTTTAAAGACGGCGGGCTTTGTGCATTATGAAATATCAAATTTTGCAAAGCCGGGGTTTGAAAGCCGCCACAATACAAAATATTGGCTTCTTGACGACTACCTCGGAATAGGCGCGGCGGCGCACTCTTTGGTAAACGGGAAAAGATTTTATTACAACCGTTCCGTTAGGGATTTTTGCGACGGAAAGCCGCCTGTTTTTGATGATTTCGGCGGCGGCAAAGAGGAGTACATAATGCTTCGCCTTCGCCTTGAGGGCGGCGTCAATTTGTCTGAATTAAAAGCGCTTTACGGCGATAAAAGCGCAGAGCCTTTAATAAAAAAAGCCCCGCTCTTAAAAAAGAACGGGTTCATAAATTTTGACGGTGAGAATTTTTCGCTTACCGAAAAGGGCTTTCTTGTTTCAAACAGCCTTATTTCCGAAATTATCTGACGACGGTGTAATCGGTGTCTTTTGAAAGGGTTAGCATTTCTTCCGAAAGCGATGTATAGATTTTGCCGTCGTCGCACAAAATTACATAGTCAAAGCCGCTTTGAGATTTCATAATCTCGGCGGCTTTTTCTTTGCCGAGAACAAACAGCCCTGTTGAAAATGCGTCGCACAAAGCGCCGTCTTTTCCTATGACGGTAACGCTTAAAATGCCGCTTTCTGCGGGGTAGCCTGTTTTCGGGTCAAGGATATGATGATATTTTTTTCCTTCGTATTCAAAATAACGTTCATATCCGCCTGAGGTTACAACTGAGGTTTCGCCGTCGACTTTAACGGTGCAAAATGTTGCCGAATCGTTTTTAGGGTCTTTAATCGCAATTGAAAAAGGCGAGCCGTCTTTTTTCTGCCCTAAAGTTACAATGTTTCCGCCGAGCGAAAAAACAGCCGTAACGCCGCTGCCTTTAAAGGCTTTTATGAGCTCATCGCCGAAAAAGCCTTTTGCTATGCCGCCCATACTGATTTTTACAGCTGCGTCGGCTGAAAGAACGCCGCCCGAAAGTGTGAGTTTTTTTGAGCCGACCGATTTAAGCGCATTTTCTATATCCCCGTGTTTAGGCAGGCCGTAGTTGCCGTTGTCAAAGCCCCAAAGCGACAGAAGCGGCATAACGCTTATGTCAAAAGCGCCGTCTGTGATGTCATATGCCGAAAGCGCCTTTGTGAGAGCGGCACTTAAAGTGGGGGAGACTTTAAAATCGCGCGAAGTCCTGTTGTTAAAACGGTAAACTTCGGAGCTTTCGTCTAAAGCGTCAAAGACCTTTTCAAGCTCTTCGCACTTTTCTTTTGTAATATTGTTTACGGCTTCGGGCGAAAGCGAGCCGCCGTCAAATACCGTAATAGCCATAAGAGTATTCATTCCGAAGAATGAATACTCTTGTTTTACATTTTGCGTGCAGGATGAAAACGTTAAAAGCATTGCCGCGCAAAGAATTGCCGAAATCAGTTTTTTCATGATTTGTTAGCAATCTTTCTGCCGTTTTGCTCATGCTCGGCAAAGGTTGAAGCATAATAAACGTTGCCGTCATCGTCGTGCCTGAAATAGAAATACGTCGTATCTTCGGGGTGAAGCGCGGCATATATAGCCGAGTCGCCCGGGTTGCAGATAGGTCCTATCGGCAAGCCTTTGCACTCTGTCGAATAAGTGTCGTAAAGGTCGCGGTATCTGATATACTTTTCTGTATCCTCGGTCGAAGATGTGAGCGTGGGCTTGATGGTTTCAAGCAGATACGTCTCTGTGGAGTCGCACTGGAGCCACTGGAAGTTTGACGAGTCAAGACGGTTATAAATTACCGAGGCGATTGTAGCCATCTGCGAGGTGTCGGCGGCTTCTTTCTGAAGAATTGAGGCGACCGTCATAACCTCGTCAACGGTCATACCGCGTTTGGCGGCTTCTTCGCTGTAGCTTTCTATCCACTTTGCTTTAAAGTTGTCAAGGAAACGTCTTATAACGCTTGAAGCGTTTTCGCCGATATAGAAGTCGTATGTGTCGGGGTACAAATAGCCCTCAAGAACTCTGAAACGCTCTTCTTTGCTGCCGAGGTTTGAAAGGAAGGGATATTCTTCCGAAAAGTCTACCGACTGAAGCGTTGTTATAAAGCTTGACGCCGAGCAAACCTCGTTTGCTTCAAGCTTTTGGGCAATCTGGTCGGCTGTCCAGCCCTCGGGGAAGGTGAGCTTAATGGTCTCCGAAAGTGTAAAGTCGGCTTGCGCTGTCGAAAGCATTTTTTCAAGACCCATGCTCGGGGTGAGCGTGTAAATACCCGTTACATATTCGCCGCCTGTGTATTTGGGCTTGTCGGTAATGTGAATAGCCTTAATAAACGCCTTGCAGAACAGCTTGTTTTTTATAAGGTGATTTTTCTTTAAAATATTGATAACCTGGCCGTCTGTCATACCGTCGGAAATTGTGACTTCAACAGGCGTGTCGCTTCTGTTTAAAGCGAGAATGTCGTTTATACAGCCAATTCCGTAAACGCAGAGTATAACGCTGAAAAAAGCTATGATGGCAAGATAAAGAGCCGCCGAAGTAAGCGCCGTTTTGCGGTTGCCGTTTTTAAAGAAACGGGCAAATTTACCGTTGCTTTTATTGGAGCGCTTTTTTTCTTTTTCGGCTTTTTTAAGAGCTTTAAGCTTTAAAAGCTTTTTCTGAGTATCGGTTGCGGGCGGCGGAACAGCCCTTGATTTTTCGGGCTTTTCGGCGCTTCTTTCCGCTCTTTCGGCGCTTTCTTTTGCGCTTCTTGCACGGATGCTGTCTTTAATATCCTTCGGCGAATTTGAAAAATAAACCTCGCCTCTGTTGTGCGGCGCTTTATTCTCTTCGGGGGCGTTAAGGTTAAGGTCAAAGTTCTGCACCTTTTTTTGGCGTTCTTCCTTTGCCTTTTCAACGCTGCTTTTGTCAGCCATGCTTTTTTTCGTGCTTTGAGATGAAGATTTTTTCTTGGGTTCGTCCTCAAAAATCTTCAAAAGTTCATCATAATCATTAAAATCCTGAGCCATAATAAAACTTGTATGATATAGTCAAAGCT
>DJRI01000023.1 GCA_002440045.1 Ruminococcaceae bacterium UBA6364
AGGAAAAAAACGAAGCAATGCTTTCGCCTTGCGAGGCTTTTTGACGCGGTAACGGCGAAAAGAGGGCGTTTTAAAACCGTACTGGGTTCGACTCTCTTATGCCTAAGGTTCTATTTTTTAGTATATTTTACCATAAACTCAAGCCGTTGTAAAGAAAAAAACGGTCGCTTTAAATAAAATTTAAAGCGACCGAAAGTGTGCGGTTAAGAATTATTTTCTGCCTTTGAAAAGGTCAAGAATGTCAACAATATCGTCGTCATCGCCCGAAGTGCCCGAAGAAAGGCTGTCGTCGGAGCCTGCGCCAGCTTTGTTTGCAAGGCCGTTAATGTCGGTGCCGAAGCCCGTTGCGATTACGGTAACAACGATTTCATCATCAAGCTTTTCGTCAAACGCAACGCCGAAGATGATGTTTGCATCTGCATCAGCCGCAGCTGAAATGATGCTTGAAGCAACGTCAACATCGTCAAGGGTGATGTCGGGTGAAGAAGTAATGCTGATGATTACACCCTTTGCGCCCTGAATGGTTGTTTCAAGAAGCGGGCTTGAGATTGCGGCGTTTGCCGCTGCCTCTGCCTTTTCTTTGCCGGAAGCCCTGCCGACGCCCATGTGAGCGTGACCTGCGTCTTTCATAATTGCCGTAACATCGGCAAAGTCAAGGTTGATAAGACCGGGAACTTTAATAAGCTCCGAAATGCTCTTAACGCCCTGACGAAGAACGTCGTCGGCAACGTCGAACGCGTTGGAGAAGGTTATTTTCTGGTCGGAAACAAGTTTGAGTCTTTCGTTGGGGATAACGATAAGGCTGTCAACATGCTGAGCAAGCTCTGCAATACCGGCTTCTGCCTGCTGCATTCTTCTTTTGCCCTCAAATGCGAAAGGCTTTGTAACAATGCCGACGGTAAGAATACCGCGCTCTTTGGCAATCTGAGCGATTGCGGGTGCTGCGCCCGTGCCTGTTCCGCCGCCCATACCTGCGGTGACGAAAACCATATTTGCACCGTTAAGAGCGTCAATAATGGCATCACGGCTCTCTTCGGCGGCTTTAAGACCCATTTCGGGACGTGCGCCCGCGCCGCGGCCGCCCGTTACCTTTTCACCGATTTGGATTTTGTGGGTCGCTTTTGAGAACATAAGCACCTGTTTGTCGGTATTGATGGCGATAAACTCAACGCCCTGAACGCCCGAGCTTACCATTCGGTTTATAGCATTTCCGCCGCCGCCACCGACGCCGATAACCTTTATCTGAGTAACGTCTTCAAATTCATTTGCAATCTCAAATGCCATTTTAAGTATCCTCCCAATGATATATTACATATAATTATATAATTCGATGATTTATCCCTATGATGTTACCATAGATTTTTTGCAATAGCAAGTTTTTTTTGAAAATTTTTATTTATTTTTTGAAATCCTTAACAAAATCACGAAAAAAACGGGTCATTCGGCACTTCCAGTTGCGGCGGCTTCGGTGTTTTCAGCCGTTTCGGCGATATTTGAAACGTTTTCTGCAGTTTCGCTTTCGCTTACAGGCTCGCTTGTTTCACTGCCGGGTCTGAAGTAAGAATACGGCTCGGAGCGTAAATCGAGTGTGCCGACGGATTTGTTATTGATTTTATCTTCTTTTTCAAGCACCGCCTTTGCCCTTTCAAGCTTTTTTTCGGCGTTTGAAGCAGAGCCTAATTTCAGGCTTATTCTGAAATCGTATTTCAGAACAATGTCGTCGGGGTTTGAAATATCTATTGCGGAAATACACGTAATGCCGCTTTTTTCCATTGCGCGAAGCACGGTTTTCAAAGCGTCGCACTTTGATGTTTCGGAAGAAGCGATTACACTGCCCGTTTCGGGGGAATCAAGCGTAATTCCGCTTATAAGAGCAACATTTTCTTTTAAAACCGACGATGTTAAAGAAAGCACCTTGCCCTCGGGGTCCAAAAGTATGTATGCGCCGCCCGAAGATACTGCCGCCGCCTCTCTCGTCTCGGTAATTTTTAATGTGAGCGTTGCGGGAAGCTTCTTTTTAACCGAAACAGAGCCGATATAAGGAAGCTCTTTTTTTAACGTTTCGCCGATTTTTTCGGGGTCGGCGCGCAAAAGGTTGTCGCCTTTTTTCACGCCGCAGCACTCTTCGATTTTTTCTGCCGAATAGACCGTGTTGCCCTCGATATTTATTGTTTCGGTTTTAAAAAACACCGTGAAGCTCAGCGCCGCGCCTATGCCGACAAGCACCGCAAAAAGAAACAGTGTCATAAACGCCTTTTTTATGCGCCGCTTTTTTAAAAGCTTTTGCTTGCGTTTTCGCCGAAGCTCGTCGCGCGAAAGCTGTTCTTCGCTTTTTGCGTCTTTAAAAAGCGGTATCGGCTTTTTATCGCCTGTGTTATCGTTTTTCTTCATCATCTGTTACCGTCCTGACATCTGCATTCAACAAGCAGAGATTCTTTGAAAAGTCCTCGTAGCCGCGCTCGATATGCTTTATATTGCCGACCGTTGTTTCACCCTCGGCGCAAAGCGCCGCAAGACACAGCGCACTGCCGCCGCGCAAATCGGGCGAAACGACCGCCGCGCCGTAAAGCCTTTTCACGCCGTCTATTACAGCCACTCTGCCTTCGGTCCGAATTTTTGCGCCCATTCTTAAAAGCTCGGGAACGTGTTTAAAGCGGCACTCGAAAATATTTTCGACAATAACGCTTGTTCCGCGTGCAACAGCCGCCATTGCCATAACGGGCGCTTGCGCGTCCGTCGGAAAGCCCGGATACGGCTGAGTGATTATTTTTTCGATTTTTGCAAGCTCTGCGGGGGCTTTTAAGCGAATTTCGCGGCATCTTACCGAAATGTCGCACCCAGCCTCTTCAAGCACGGGAAGAATTGCGCCGAGGTGCGCGGGAACTGTATTTTTAACGGCAATGTCGCCGCGCGTAAGCGCGCCCGCAATAAGAT
>DJRI01000051.1 GCA_002440045.1 Ruminococcaceae bacterium UBA6364
ACTTGACAAAGGGTACACTGTACTGCGCGGGTGCCGTGGGAACGCGAAGCGTTCCCCTTGATTTCACCGCGCATTTGCGCGGTTACAATCGCGGCTCTGCCGCGCCCTAAAAGCTAACAGCTAATAGCTAATAGCTAACAGCTACCGGCTCTTACGACAACTGGTCAAGCGTCAATTCATACGCCGGCAAAAACTCGTCGACAAAAACCTCGACCTCTTTAAGATTCATCTTCTGAAGCTTTTTTCTTAAAGAGCTTTCCGCTTTTTTAAACTCGGAATTGCCCGCCTTACGTTCTTCAATGCATTTAATAATCGCGCTTAATGTGTCGGCGGCTTTTACAAGCGGCAAAATTTCCGAATCACCGCACCCGGTAAGTGCCGAAAAGAAATCCTCTTTAAGGTCCTCGGGAAGCATTTCGACAAGCTTTTTTGTCGCCTTTTCTTCAACGCCCTTGAACGCTTCAAGAATTTCTGCGTTCTGATATTTCACGGGCGTGGGCATATCGCCGGTTATTATTTCGTGCGCGTCGTGATAAAGCCCCAAAACGGCGGCTCTTTCGGGATTGTAGGACTTATTAAACCGCCTGTTGCCGATAACCGCAAGCGCGTGAGCTATGACAGCCACCTCTTTTGAGTGACTGTCAAGGCTCTCTTTTTGTGTGTTTCGCATCAATGCCCAGCGGTCTATATATTTCATTCGCGAGAGCATTGCAAAAAAACTGTAGCTCATTTTTTATGTTCCTTTTAAAAATCAAGCTTAAAGGTTTTAATCTCAAACGGCTTAAACTCTGTTTCAAACGAATCTTTGAAGAAATTCACAGATACATCCGCTTCTTCGAGCATATTGCACTCAAAAACGCCTTTAAGAGCATCGCCCGTTTTAATCGTGCAGCGCGTTTTTGCGTTTTTCGACTCAAACGCGCGGATTATGATGCTGTCGCTGTCCTCGGCCTTTTTGACGGTATCAATAATTATGTTGCTCTTATCTGTGCTTATAAACGAATATTCGCTTTTAAGAACGCCCTTGTGAGCATTTGAATGAACGGCATATACGGGGTAGTTAAGACTGTATGCCTCGTTATAAACATCGCTTGAAGCAACCGTGCCGCCGTGCGGATAGAGCGAGAAAGTAAATTCGTGATACTCTCTGTCCTGGTCCTGATTGGGCTTTGTCGCGCATCTTAAAAGAGTCGGTCTTATGTGGCCGTCTTTTACGGAGCAGCCGTATTTGCAGTCGTTGAGCACGGAAAGTCCGAACGAGTTATCGGAAAGGTCAACCCATTTGTGCATTGAAACCTCAAACTGGGCAAAATCCCAAGTGGTGTTTTCGGTCGTGGCGCGCTCGATATTGCCGAACTGAATATCAAAAGTCGCCCTTGTTGCGTTTACGTCCACAGGATAGTCGGCTTTAACTATCGCATTCTTTTCTTTCCAGTCGGTCTTATATTCTATATCTATTCTTTCAAGCTCGGAATAGATGATGTAATATTCGGAAATTACGGAATTTCTGAAACGCCTGTCAACCTTATAAACGCATCTTACAGCGCCTTTTTCTATAAGCTCTGCGCCGATAAAGTCAAAGTCCCACGAAAGCTCTTTGTAATAGCATTTGACATCCCACGCATCATAGTGATGGGGGCGGTCCTGATATGCTGTGAGCTTGCCGAGCGTTTCGCCCTCGGGAGCAACGTTTCGTCCGCTCTTTTTGTGAAGAAGCTTTGAAATGTTATATTCGCCGTTAAATTCAACATCAAAATACTTTGTGTCGGCATGTGTGCTGTCGGCAGAAATCTCTTTAAAATCCTTGCCCTTTTCGTATTTAACCGAAACGGTTTTATAGCCCTTTGCGGGTATTTCGGTTACGAAAACAATTTTGCCGTCATAAGTTTTTTGGAAGGCAATCTCGCTTCCGTCAACGTCATAAAGCGAAAATTCGCCGTCAGAGGGCGCTTCTGTAACGACTGCGTCTTTTCTTAAAAAGCCCGTTGTATTGAAAAGTACAATGCTGTCGCTTTCAAGGTCGATTTTTGAAACGATTGCCGCCTCTGCTTCGGACGCCATTTCACAGCCGTTTTTAAGCACCTCTTCATACTGAAGCTTGCTGTCGTCATAAACGGCTTTGATTGAAGAGCCGGGAAGAATATCGTGGAACTGGTTAAGAAGAATTGTTTTCCAGTTTTCAAGAAGCTTTTCAGAGGGGTATGAAAAGCCCGTTTTTTTCATTGCCATACCCGAAAGCAGCTCAACATCCGAATAAAGGCACTCGGACTTTCTGTTATACTTTTTGTTGCGCGCCTGGGAAGTAAGCGTACCGCGGTGATATTCAAGGTAAAGCTCGCCGCACCATGTGGGAAGATGCTTTTCACCCGAAACCTCTTTGTCTATATGGCGGAAGAAATCTATAGCAGGCGAAATTTTAACGCTCGGGCAGCCCTCGATGCCCTTTTCCATACGCTTGCCCTGTTCAATCATATCTATTGTGGGTCCGCCGCCGCCGTCGCCGTAGCCGAAGGTGCAAAGGTAGTTTTTGCTTATATCCTTCTGCGAAAATCTGTCATAGCCGCCGATTATATGGCCGGGGCAAAGATAGGCGTTATAGGTCGTAATGAAATTGTCGGCGGGGTTAGACTGCCTGTCGGTGCTGGGCGAAAAGTGCGAAAGCACCTCGGTGCCGTCTATTCCGCGCCACATAAATGTGTCATAGGGGAATTTGTTATATTCGCTCCAGCTGATTTTTGTGGTCATAAAATATTCGCAGCCGCATTTTTTAATTATCTGCGGAATTGCCGCCGAATAACCGAAAACGTCGGGCAGCCACATAATTTTGTTGTCAACGCCGAACTCTTTTTTGAAAAAGCGCTTGCCGACAAGGAACTGCCTTACAAGAGCCTCGCCCGATGCTATATTGGTGTCGGCTTCGAGCCACATACTGCCCTCTGCCTCCCACTGACCGGACTTGATTTTTTCTTTAATGCGGCTGTAAAGCTCGGGGTAATCCTGCTTTACAAAGTCATAAAGCTGAGCCTGCGACGACATAAACTTAAAATCGGGATACATATCCATATATTTAAGCATCGTCGAAAACGTTCTTGAAGCTTTTTCGCGCGTCTGACGAAGCCGCCAAAGCCACGCAACGTCAATATGCGTGTGGCCTATGCACCACGCCGTGGGCTCGTCTGCCTTGCCGTAAAGATTTTCGTTAAGAAAAGCGCTTGCCTTTGCGGCGCTTTTTCTGAAGCTTTCGCGGTCGCCCGAATCAATGTCAAGCATATTGCACGCCTCGTTAAGAAGTTTTATGTTGTTAACGCGCTGTGTATCGTCGCAATCATAATTGTTTGCGACCTCAAGCGGAGTCATTATATCGTAATAAACCCTTATTGCGTCGTCGTCAATCGTCTGCAAAACGGCGCCCATCTGCACTTCGCCCTTGAATTCTTTTGCGTCGGTGTGGGCGTTTATATATATTTCAAGCGTTTCGCCGCCCAAAGCGCAGTCGGAAATGCTTATATACTGATGGTTGCTGTCCATACCCTGAACCTGTTTGCCGTTTATGTAAACTATAAGCTGCGGGTTAACGCTGTCCCATTTGTCGTGCGAAAACGGCACAACGCGGTAAATAACATGGCAGCCCTTAAAACGCTCGGGGATTTTCACGGTCTGTTTAAACCACGCATAGCACTCGGGGTAGCCCCAATAATCTTTATTAGCGGCAAACGGCGTCCACTCGCCTTTTTCGCGGTCGTCAAAATAATACTGACCGTCACGGAAGAAGAAATCGCCGGTGCTTTCACTGTCGATAACAAAAAAATCGCTTCTGACGGCGCTCATAAGCTGCTTTATACGTTTGCTGAACATAAAGCGCTCGCTGTTTTTGTCATAAAATCTGCTGACATCAAAATGGCCCATATGCACTCTCCTTAAAAGGAAATTTGTGAATATTATGTTATCACACAAAGGTGAATTTTACAATCCCAAACTCATCTTTAATTAAAGTTTTTCGACGTTTTTTGAAATTTGCCGATGCATACAAAAAAACTGCTTTTTTGCGCCCCATTATTTACTTTTCATAATCTTGACTTTATTCTTCAAAACATATAGAATAGATAAAATATATAAATAACGGCGCTTCGGCAAAGGAAGCTTTTGCTATTGCCGCCGAAACAAAATAAAGGAGCAAAAACATGGCGCATTATTGTAACGAACCCTCAAGAACCTTCAGCGAATACCTGCTCATCCCCGGCTACACGGGCCCCGACTGTATTCCCGCGAACGTTGACCTTAAAACACCTCTTTGCAAGTTCAAAAAGGGTGAGCAGCCCCCGATAACACTTAATATTCCGCTTGTTTCTGCAATAATGCAGTCCGTTTCGGACGATAAGCTTGCCGTGGCGCTTGCAAAAGAAGGCGGAATGTCTTTTATTTACGGCTCGCAGAGCATAGAGGACGAAGCCAAAATGGTCGCAAGGGTAAAAAGCCACAAGGCGGGCTTTGTTATAAGCGACTCAAACCTTAAACCCGACAACACGCTTAAAGACGTTATTGAGCTTTTTGAAAAGAAGGGTCACAACACAATGGCTGTAACCGACGACGGCACACAAAACGGCGTGCTTCTCGGCGTTGTTACCTCGCGCGATTACAGAGTAAGCCGTATGTCCGAAGAGCTTAAAGTAAGCGAATTTATGACTCCGTTTTCAAAGCTTGTGACCGCTCCCGCAGAAACAACTCTTAAAGAAGCCAACGACATTATTTGGGAAAACAAATTAAACTCGCTCCCGATAATCGACAAAAACAACCGTCTGCTTTATTTCGTTTTCCGCAAGGACTACGCCCAGCACAAAGAAAATCCCCAGGAAATTCTTGACTCCGAAAAGCGCTATATGGTCGGCGCAGGCATAAACACGCGCGATTATGAAGAACGCGTGCCCGCACTTATAGCCGCAGGTGCAGACGCGCTTTGCATCGACTCTTCCGAAGGCTACACCGAATGGCAAAGAAGAACGATTGCTTTTGTCCGCGAAAAATACGGCGATACTGTTAAAATCGGCGCAGGCAACGTTGTTGACCGCGAAGGCTTCCGTTTTCTTGCTCAAAGCGGCGCAGACTTTGTAAAGGTCGGCATCGGCGGCGGCTCGATATGCATAACTCGCGAAACAAAGGGTATAGGCAGAGGTCAGGCAACCGCGCTTATTGAGGTTGCGGCGGCGCGCGACGAATATTTCAAAGAAACGGGCGTTTATGTTCCGATTTGCTCCGACGGCGGCATAGTTCACGACCACCATATGACACTTGCGCTTGCCATGGGCGCCGATTTTATAATGCTTGGCAGATATTTTGCGCGCTTTGACGAAAGCCCCACGACAAAGCTCAACATAAACGGCACATACGTTAAAGAGTATTGGGGCGAAGGCTCTAACCGTGCAAGAAACTGGCAGCGCTATGACCTCGGCGGCAGCACAAAGCTTTCGTTTGAAGAGGGCGTTGACTCGTATGTCACCTATGCGGGCTCCCTTCACGACAACGTTACAAAGAGCCTTTATAAGGTTAAATCCACAATGTGCAACTGCGGCGTTACAACAATCCCGCAGCTTCAGCGCGACGCAAAGCTTACGCTTGTTTCGGCAACAAGCATTGTTGAGGGCGGCTCGCACGATGTTATTCTTAAATCAACAAACAACACAAACAACTACAGATAAGGAGCGTTTTTTATGGAAAGGCTTGTAAATCTGCCTGAACCGAAAGCCGTATTCGGCATATTTTCGGAATATGCAAAAATTCCGCACGGCTCGGGCAATACGGCGGGCGCAACCGCTTTTTGCGTTGATTTTGCAAAAAAGCATGGGCTTTCTTGCGAAACCGACGGCGCGGGCAACGTCATTATAAGAAAAGACGGCTCAAAGGGCTTTACATCTCACCCGACGCTTATTCTTCAGGGGCACCTTGATATGGTGTGCGAAAAAACAGCCGACAAAGTGATTGACTTTAAAAAAGACGGTTTGGAGCTTTTTTCGGACGGCGACTTTATTTTTGCCGACAGAACAACTCTCGGCGGCGACGACGGAATTGCGGTTGCGATGATTCTTGCGCTTCTTTCCGATGAAACGCTTTCGCACCCGCCAATCGAAGCGGTTTTTACAACCGACGAAGAAACGGGTATGGACGGAGCAAGGGCGCTTGACTGTTCGCGCCTTAAAGGCAAAACGCTTATTAACCTTGATTCCGAAGATGAAAACACGCTTTGGGTATCGTGCGCGGGCGGTGCAAGGGCTAATATTGAAATTCCCGTTGAGCGCACAGAAAGCAAATTCAAAAATGCATATTGTGTAAAGCTTTCGGGGCTTTGCGGCGGCCACTCCGGCACAGAAATAGACAAGGGCAGAATAAACGCCGTTAAAGCGCTTTCAAAAATCCTTTCGGCACTTAATAAAACAGAGCTTTGCGAATTTTCGGGCGGTCTTATGGACAACGCCATTCCGCGCGAAGCGTCGGCTGTTATAAAAGCCGACGAAAAGGACGAAATCGAAGCTCAACTCTGTTCATTCTCAAAAGAGCTTAAAGCCTCGTCAAAAGACGACAGTGCGCTGACTCTTACAATAGAGCCAACAGAATGCTCTGCGCTTCCGCTTACAGATGAATGCAAAGACAATGTTTTAGGGTTTATAAACGACTCTCAAAACGGCGTTATCGCAATGAGCCAAAGCATTAAAGGACTTGTCGAGACCTCTTTAAACCTCGGAATTATGAAGCTTGAAGAAACAAAGCTTCTTGTTTCGTTCTCGTTAAGAAGCTCCAAAAACTCTGCAAAAGAAGCGCTTTGCGACTCGCTTCGCGCCTGCACCGTTCGGCACGGCGGCAGTTTTTCGCTTCACGGCGAATACCCCGCGTGGGAATATAACGAGGTTTCGCGCGTGCGCGACGTTATTTCAAAAGAATACGAAGCTTTAAGAAACGAAAAATGCGAAGTCAGGGCAATTCACGCAGGACTTGAATGCGGCATATTTTACGACAAAATCCCGGGGCTTGACTGCGTTTCGTTTGGTCCGAATATTTATGATATTCACACCCCCGACGAAAGGCTTTCGGTCTCTTCGGTACAAAGAGTATATGAGCTTTTGAAAAAAGTGCTCGGAAAGCTGTAATTTATGTATTATATTTTTCTGATAGCAGCCGCACTTTTCACGGCGGGTCAATTCATATTTTTAAAACTCTTTCAAAAAGAGCAGGGTGAAAGCGTTTTCAGCGCATCGTTTTTCTCGGCGTTCGTCGGCATAACGCAAATGATTTTTGCGTTTGTTGTGAACGGCTTTAAAATGAGCGTTTCTCTTTTCTCAATAATCTGCGCCTTTATTATGGCGGCGCTTGTAATATGCAACAACATCTTCGGCGTAAAGGTTATGAAGATGGGAAAAATTTCAATATACACGCTGTTTTTGATGTCGGGCGGAATGGTCGTCCCCTTCTTTTACGGCATACTGTTTTTGAAAGAGACGTTAAAGCCTTTGGGCGTTCTTTCGGTTGCGCTTATCATTTTGGCGCTTCTGATACCCTCGTTTGAAAAAGCGGGCGATAAAATAACAGGCTCTAAAAAGTTTTATCTTCTTTGCTTTGTGCTGTTTTTAGTCAACGGTACGGTTTCTTCGGTTATTAAAACGCACCAAATCGGGAAAAACGCCGTAAATTCCTTTGAGTTTTTATTTTGGATTGCCTTTTTCCAGACTGTCATTTCATTCGCGGCCGTTGCCGCAACAAAGAAAGACAACCGTCCGCTTGAAATAATCAAAAAGAAAAAGCCCTTGCTTTTTTGCGCGGGCTTCGGCATTGTAAACGGTCTTTCGAGCTTTTTGCAGTTTTTCAGCGCGGCGCACGTCAACGCGTCGGTGCAGTTCCCGATTCTTACGGGCGGCTCGATTGTATTTTCGGCGTTGCTTGCGTACCTTTTCTTTAAAGAAAAGCTCAATAAATACACCGTTTTAAGTATTATAACGGCATTTTTGGCAACGTGTTTGTTTATATTTTGAAATTATTTCTAAAAAATCCCCGCAGCATTTTGGGCTGCGGGGATTTTTTATCAGTTAAAATGTCTTTCAAGAAAACAGTCTTTCAAGATAATCTGCCGAAGCTTTTAAGCACTCGCGCGCGTACTTGTTATATTTCGGCATAAGGTGATAGCAATGGTTATTTATTATGCCCTTGCAGTGATATGTTTCACAGAACGGGCAGGCTTTTTCAAGGCGCTTTGCCATGGGCTCGCCCTGACCGACGCACACTATGTCGTCGTCTGCCCACGCAATAAAGCTCGGGCACCAATTTTCGTTTACAAACTCCGAGGGGGAAATATATTTTGCATATTTATATTCCGAGAGATTTGAAAAATCGCTTTTAAGCTCAAACCCCAAAAGCATACTTGCGGTCTGCGGTATTACGCCGAACATTTTTTTGCCGCTCATAAGAACATCAACATCATAGATGCCGCACATAAGCATAAGACCCTTTATGTTTACGCGCACTTCGGGGCAGGATATTTTTTCACTAAGCCCCTCGTTAAACTTGAGCGCCGCAAGATACGCGCACATATATCCGCCCGACGAATCGCCCGTAAGCACAATATTGTCGAGGTCCAACGGATATTTTTCAGAAAGCGTCGGAAGAAAATTCAGTGCGTCAACGCAGTCCGCAATATTCTCCGGGAACGGCGCTTCGGGCGGCATACGGTGGTCTATGCAAAAAACATAATAGCCGAGACTTGCGTAATACTCGCTTATGCTGACCCTGTAATTTTTGTCGCCCTTTATAAAGCCGCCGCCGTGAATATAAACGATTACGGGACGTTTTCTGCCGTCGCCGATAAAATCGGTTTTAAAATAAAGGTCGCCCGAGGTTAAACTGCCGTTGCCTTTATTTGAATATTTAATATCTTTAACAGATGTTATGCCTGAAAACTTTTCTGAGTTTTGCGGCAGATAGCCCAAAACGTCAATAGCTTTAAATACAAATTCCGACCTGTTCATAAGCGCCTCCAACATCTTTTTTAATATTTTATATCAGAAAAGGCGCTGGTTCAATACTTTTTAAGAATTATTCAGTTTTCTACGGTTATTTTTTCTATATCCTTTTTAAGTCTTAAAATTATCCGCTTTTCAAGCCGCGATATATAGCTTTGAGATATTCCGAGAATATCCGCAACCTCTTTTTGCGTGTGCTCTTTTTGCCCGCCCAAACCGAAGCGCATATTCATAATAAGCCTTTCGCGCTCTGAAAGCGACTCCATACAAAGCAAAAGAATGCGCTTTTCGTCCTCGTCCTCGACATTATAATTTATTTCAAGCCCGTCGCTTCCGAGAACGTCCGACAAAAGAAGCTCGTTGCCGTCCCAATCGACGTTAAGCGGCTCGTCAAGCGAAATGTCGTTTTTTTGCTGATTTACCTTTCTTAAATGCATAAGAATTTCGTTTTCTATGCACCGCGAAGAATATGTTGCGAGCTTTATGTTTTTGTCGGGTCTGAAAGTATTTACCGACTTTATAAGCCCTATTGTACCTATTGAAACAAGGTCCTCTATATTAACGCCCGAATTTTCAAATTTTTTTGCAATATAAACGACAAGCCTTAAATTGTGGACGATAAGCTTTTCCCGTGCGCGGTCGCTGCCGTTCATAAATTCGGCTATGTATTTTTCCTCCTCCGCCTTCTTTAACGGCGGCGGCAGTGTTTGCGGGCTGTTTACATAGTACACCGTATTATAAAAAAGCTTCAGCCTGATTTTATTAAAAAAGCCGCGAAGCCTTGAAAAATCAAAATATTTCATCTGTCTTTTCGCTCCTTTCAAATATTGCGCCGTTAAGAAGTCCCTCGTAATCGCTCGAAAGCCTTACATCGGATAAGGCTATCAGCGCGTCTGTTGTTTTGCAAACGGTTTTTCCGTCGCTTATTAAAATTTTTTGCGGAATAAACGCCGCTAAAATTCCGTCGCCGCACACGCTTTTGCCCGGCACCGCCCTTATAAACCGCGCAAGGCTTTCGGGCGGCGAAGAAGAAAACGCCGTTTCAGAAAAAAACTTAATTTCTTCACCCGAAAAAAGCGGCATTACCGATTTTTTCTCGGCTATAATAACGGGTTTGCCCTCTATACCGTCTGTAAGCGTGTTGCCTGTGTCGTAAAGCGCCGTAAAAACAACGCTTTTTTCTCTGAAAACGACCTTTACCTTATAAAGAGTTTTTTCGGCGGCGCGCTTTTTAAAAATTCTGTCAACCGCTATAACCGCACCGTAGCAAACAAGGCTCATAACCGCAATAAACGTGACGCTGACGTCAAAATACAACGTTCCGTTTATAAAAACCATTTTTTTCGGGTGAAGAACATATTCAAAAAACAGCATTATTCCGCCGAAAACAAAGCTTACGGCAAGAAAGGCGGCGTATTCTTTTAAAAAAAGCCCGAGCTTTTTCGGCAAAAACGCAATTGCGACAATAACCGCGCCGAAAAGAAGCTTTACTGGAAACCCGAGCACGCCGAGATTTTCCGCAAGAACAGTCAGCGAAGAAAAGCCGCCTATTATCGACGCCGCCGCGATAAAGACGCCCTTTGTAGTGCGCTTTATTACAAACCGCGTTGATACAAGAAGAAAATATGTAACGTAAATATTAAGTGCAACAAGCACGTCGGCATATATTACGGTCTTTATGGCACGCCCCCCTTTTTAGCTTTCCTAACAATATTATACCTCTAAACCCTGTCGCATAACGTCGCAAAAAGCGCCCTATGAAAAGTTTTGATTGACACACTTCTTTTCGGGGTTTAAAATACATTCAGAGGTGAGCTTTCGTGATTGGTTTTAAAAATGTAAACGTAGTTTTTCCCGACAGAATACGCAACACCTGCGTTGTTGTTTCGGACGGAAAAATTGCCGATATATGCGACCGCTTTGATGAAAACGAAATTAAAGCCGTTGACGGCAACGGACTTTATCTGTCGCCGGGATTTATAGACGCCCACGTGCACGGCGGCGGAAATTTCAGCGCTATGAGCAAAAACCCCGACGACATTGTAAAGATGGCAGAGGCTCATTTGAAATTCGGCACAACTTCAATTGTGCCCACAACGCTTGCCGCACCGATAAAACGGCTTAAAGAAGCCGTTCTTTCAATAAAAGAAGCGAGCGCACTCTCAAAAAATGCGAACATACTCGGCGCACATCTTGAAGGGCCTTATCTTTCGCTTAAATATAAAGGCGCTCAAAGTGCCGAAAATATTCTTAACCCCATAGACGACCCGCCCGAAGAAGTGCTTGACGCATGGGATAAAATTCTTATGATGGGCGCGGCGCCCGAAACAAAAGGCTGCCTTTCTTTGGGCGACGAGCTTAAAAAGCGCGGCATTGTCCCCTCTGTTGCGCACTCTGCGGCAAGCTTTGAAACGGTTGAAGAAGCCGCAAAGCACGGCTATTGCGATATAACGCATATTTATTCCGCCTGCTCTTCGTGCTTTAAAGTGAACCTTTTCAGGGTCGCGGGCGTTGTTGAAGCGGGACTTGTTATGGATGAATTTACAACGCAGGCAATTGCCGATTTAAAGCACCTGCCGCGCGGCGTTTTAAAGCTTATCTATAAATCAAAAGGCCCCGAAAAAATGTATCTTATAACCGACGGACTTGAATTTTCGGCAAGCGATGTAAAAGAAAACACCGTTTACCCTCAGGAAAACGGTGTGAGCGTTATTTATGAAGACGGCGTTATGAAGCTTGCTGACCGCTCTGCTCTTGCGGGCTCTGTTGCAACGCAGTCGGTGTGCGTAAAAAATATGCAGTCTGTCGGCGTACCGCTTTACAGCGCAGTAAGAATGGCTTCTTTAACCCCTGCCGAGGTTCTCGGCTTCGGAAAAACAAAGGGTAAAATAGAAAAAGGCTATGACGCCGACCTTATTTTGTTTGACGAAAATATAAATGTAAAAGCCGCCGTGGTAAACGGCGACGTGAAATTCGGAATATAACCTAAAACGAGGAACCGTAAAAATAAATCTACGGTTCCTCGTATATTTTTGCTTTTTGCGGTCTGAACTTTTTTACTGTCCCATTTTTAAAGCGACGGGACAGTGCCGCTTACTTTAATATATTCATAGTAGCAGTAGCCCGTATATGTTTTTGAACCCACTTTTGCAGAGACCTTGTACCAATTGCCGGTCTTGCCGTAAACGGTAACGCTTGTCCCTTCGGGGATAGTCACTATGAAAGCGCCCGATGTAGAAGCGGAAGCGCGCATATTCAAGCCCTCGCCGTCGGTGTTGTAAACAACGCCCGTGGCGGTCGTTTCTTTAACAGTGTCGCTCGTTTTAATATAATCCGCCGAGCAATAGCCCGTATAGGTCTTTGAGCTTACCGTAACCGTCACCTTATACCAGCTGCCTGTTTTCTCAAGAAGCGTAACGGTTGTGCCCTCGGGCATGGTAACAAGAATAGAGCTGCTTGTTGTCGGCTGGCTTCTGAGCCTTAAGCCCTCGCCGTCGGTATTGTAAACAACGCCCGAAGCGGTTGTGGGTATTTTTGCACTGACGGTGTTGCTTTGTTTTGAATAATGCGTCCCGGTGCTGTCTTTATAATAAGCCGTTACATAATATTTTTCGGTCGCGCCTTTTGTTACCGAGGTATCTGTATATGTCGTTGCCGTAACGCTTTTTAAAGCCGTGTATTTTGACTGCGACGAATTATATTTGTATACGGTGTAGCCGTCTGCACCAGACAGCGCGCCCCAAGTGAGCTTAACGCCCGAGGATGAAGCCGAGCTTACCGTAACACTTACGCTTTGAGTTGCAAAATACTTGTCAAAACTAAGGTCCTCGTTCGGCATACCGTAAAATACGGGGATAGAAAATACCTTTGCATTTTCAAGAATATTTCCGTCAACATATGCGTCATATGTTTTTTCGGCTTCAAAAGCCGCCGCTCTGACGTTGCCCATATATTCGTGCCAATAAAGGTTGCCCGAGTTTTTATTTACATTGAACTTTTGAAGATAACCTGTAAACTGATACTCCGAAAAGCCGTCGTAAATATACTTTGCACCGTAATAAATTGATTTATAGGGGTTGTCCCACGGTCTGCCGTAGGAGGAGGAAAGCGACGCGTCGCTCTTTTTGATATAGCCTGTATAGCTTGTTGAGCCGACAACCGTTCTGACTTTATAATAATCGCCGCTTGTGCCGATGTAATAAAGCTCTGTTCCCGAGGGAATTGTTACAAGCTTTGTTGAAGTCGAGGCGGTTTTATAAAGAGTTTTACTGCCTGAAACGCACATATAGCCGTTTGCCCACTCAAGCCCGTCGGTAGCGCCCGTATAAGCGCCGATGTTGTAGTAATTGTAAATACCTTTATAAGGATAAAGCGTACCGCTTGAGCCGCCCGCGTTTGACGCCTTTGTCGAGCCGACCTCCTGCACAATCTTTGAAGCAATATAATATGCGCTCAGGTTATTCTCTTTTGCAGCTTTCATAATCGCTTCGGAATATTTCATTTTGCTGCCGTTTAAGGTAAAGGTTTTTGTGTTGCCGTCGGCATCGAGATATGTAATATAAGCGTTTGCCATCCAAGTGCTTTTAAGAATGGCTTCTACGCCGTCTTGCGTTTGCGAATCGGAATATGCGGTGCTTTCAAACTGGAAGATATGCTCTTCGTCAAGGAAGTTGCGCGGGTCAAGGAAATACTCAACCGCTTTTTGCGAAGCCGCCATCCAAACGGGCGCTTCAAAAATAACGCCGTTGCACGTTGAGCAGGTGCACTTCATATCCGAAGCAACGCTTTTTTCTATAAGCTGTTTTTTATGCGGTGTGCGCTCGCCCGTTACGGCGTCGCTCCACTTAAGTCCCGTGTCAAACGGAACAAATTCCCACTCGGGGTATTTTTCGTTAAGTGCAACAAGCTTGTCCACATACGATTCGGGAAA
Organism: Ruminococcaceae bacterium UBA6364; assembly: GCA_002440045.1. Taxonomy (GTDB): domain Bacteria; phylum Bacillota; class Clostridia; order Oscillospirales; family Acutalibacteraceae; genus DTU089. Next base: position 13,930 of record DJRI01000051.1, read on the forward strand.
GCCTATGTCAAGATAATGCTGTCTCATATCAATTTCAGGCTCTATTTCAAGCGCAACAAGAAGAATTTTTCGCGCGTCCGAGGTTGTTACCTTACCATCGCCGTCCATATCCGCAATTTTGATTTTTGCGGCGCTTAAAACGTCTAATCCGATGGCGGCGCGCAAAGCAAGAAGTGCGTCGTCAAGCGTTACCGTGCCGTCGCCGTCAATGTCGCCCGCCTTTGTTGCGGCAAAAACCGGCATTGAGACGCCGACGCAAATAACGCACGCCAATATTAATGAAATTACTGTTTTAACTGCTCTTTTCACACCGACAACTCCTTTTCGGCTTTTTTTGACACATTTTATTTTATCACATCACACAAGGCTGTAATTTCTTTTTTGGAATTTTCATTCGAGTTTTCGCCGAATATATATGAGCACGAGAACAAAGCGTAGCCTTTATAGCCGTTTTTTTGCAGGATTTTATACTGCCTTGAAAGAATATCGCTGTTTTCTACCCATTCGCTTTTGCCGCCGCCCGCGTTATCGTCGGGCTTCGCGGATTTATATAAAGCAAGGCCGCAATAAAGCGCAACGTTCTTATTTTCGGCAATTTTCGCCCATTCTTCGGCTGTTTTTTCAAACGGCATAGTACTGTTTTCAAAGCCGTAATATATCTGCGGCATTATGTAGTCGATATAGCCGTCGTCCTTACACCACAAAGAAACATCCGCATACACCGTGTTTTCGTTGTAATCGAGCTTTGCCGACGGGCTTATTCCGAAAGAAAGCGACTCGTCGTAAGACTTTATAAGCGAATAAACGGAGGAGACAAACTCTGAAACGTTATTTCGTCTGTATTGCTCTAAAGTCAGCGTTCCACCCGATTTTACATAAGTTTCATACATATCTTTATCGTCCGAAAAATCGCACGGCGGATAAAAATAATCGTCAAACTGAACGCCTTTTATGTCATAGTTTGAAACTAACTCTCTTATTCCGTCAAGCAAAAGCTTTACGACTCTGTCGCTTGCGGGATTGTAATATATGCCGCTTTCGCATATTATAAGCGCCGATTTATCTTCCGAATAAAGCTTTTGCGCGGGGTGGTCAGAAGAAATATCCGTTATATCTTTTCCGTATGAAATGCGAAACGGGTTTACCCATGCGTGCACGTCAATGTTAAATTCTTTGGCGCACTCAATAAAAACTTTAAGCGGGTCAAAGTCGGGCTTTTGACCGTCACTGCCGACTATGTATTTTGAAACGGGAAAGTTGTCCGAAAAATAGAGAGAATCGGAAAACGCGCGCGCCTGATAAAACACCGTGTTCACACTGTATTTATCCAACGCCGCAAGAAGCGCCGTTAAAGACGCACGGTATTCGCTTTCGCTTTTTCCCGAGCAAAGCTTTGAAATTTCATAATATGTAAGCCACGCGCCGCGAAGCTCACGCGTGTTCCTGTTAATAAAAACCGCGCTCTCTTTCGCCTCGCCGCTTTCGCCTGCATTGTTTAAATCGCCTTTGCCGCCGTTTCTAACGCCGAAATACACGGCAAAGCCCGATGCCAAAAGCGCTATAACGCATATAACCGCAAAAAATTTTTTATTCATACAAACACCGCCGTTAAGCATAAGATGGTTGAACCCGGTCGCCCTAAAAGCTTTATTTTCCGTATCCTCGGGCGTTTTTCTCCTTGCAATACGAAAGTATTGCTTTGTCGAAGAAACACCCGATTATGTAAAAACTAAAGCTTTTAGGGTG
>DJRI01000080.1:0-1832 GCA_002440045.1 Ruminococcaceae bacterium UBA6364
GAGAACATCAAGGACTGGTGCATTTCGCGTCAGCTTTGGTGGGGCCATCGCATTCCGGCCTGGTATTGCGCCGACTGCGGCGAAACAATTGTTTCAAAAGACGAGGTTACTTCCTGCCCGCATTGCGGCAGTAAAAATCTCGCTCAGGACCCCGACACGCTTGATACTTGGTTCTCTTCGGCATTGTGGCCGTTTTCAACGCTCGGTTGGCCCGACGAAACGCCCGAGCTTAAACATTACTATCCCACAAGCACGCTTGTTACGGGATATGACATAATTGGCTTCTGGGTCAGCCGTATGATTTTCTCTGCGCTTGAATATATGGGCGAAGTGCCGTTTAAAACCGTTCTTATTCACGGTCTTGTGCGCGACGCACAGGGGCGTAAAATGTCAAAATCTCTCGGCAACGGCATAGACCCGCTTGAAATTATCGACACCTACGGTGCAGACGCTTTGCGTTTTGCGCTTGCTACGGGCAACAGCCCCGGAAACGATATGCGTTTTTCTGATGAGAAAATCAAGTCAAGCCGCAACTTTGCAAACAAGCTTTGGAACGCCGCAAGATTTGTGCTTATGAATCTTCGCGAGGACGAGCCTGCGCCCGCAGTGCCCGAAAAGCTTGAACTTGAGGATAAATGGATTCTCAGTATGTATAACACCCTTGTTAAGGAAGTCACCGACAACCTTGACAAGTTTGAGCTTGGCATAGCCGTTCAAAAGCTTTATGACTTCATTTGGGACGTTTTCTGCGATTGGTATATCGAGATTTGCAAAATCCGCCTGTTCTCGGACGACGAAAATGCAAAGAATACCGCGCGCGGTGTGCTCGTTTATGTCCTTTCAAACACATTAAAGCTTCTTCACCCGTTTATGCCGTTTATCACAGAAGAAATCTGGCAGACTCTTCCGCACGACGGCGACAGCATTATGGTATCCGCTTGGCCCGAGTTTAAAGAAGCTCTTGACTTCTCTTCGGAAGAAGCCGATATGGATAAAATAATGACCGCCGTAAGAGCAGTCAGAAACCGCCGCGCGGAAATGAACGTTCCGCCGTCAAGAAAGGCACAGCTTTTCATTTCTTCGCCCGAAGCTTCCGTATTTAAACGCGGTGCAAAGTTCTTTGAAAAGCTTGCGTATGCTTCCGAAATTATTGTTTCAGACGACGCGTCTTTCGAGCTTGAAAAGGCTGTTTGCGTTGTCACCGAAGAAGCGAAGATTTATATCCCCATGAACGAGCTTATAGATTTCGACGCCGAGAAAAAGCGCCTTACAAAGGAGCTTGAAGCGGTTAAAAAAGACCTTTCGTTCGTCGAAAACAAGCTTAACAATCAAGGATTTATGGCTAAAGCTCCCGCAAATGTCGTTGAGGCTCAGCGCGAAGCTCAGGCAAAATATCTTGCAAAAATTAAAATGATAGAAGAAAGTATCGAGAATTTGAAATGACTTACGAGGACTCAATTTCTTACATTCACTCTCTTTTAAAATTCGGTATCCATCCGGGGCTTTCTCGGATGGATAGCCTTTTAAATGAGCTTTCATCGCCTCAAAAAGGATTAAAATACGTTCACGTTGCAGGTACAAACGGAAAAGGCTCTGTTTCGACGGCAGTGTCAAATATTCTTATTGAGGCAGGCTATAACATCGGGCTTTACACTTCGCCATATGTTACCGACTTTTTGGAGCGCGTTCAGTATAACGGCAAGCCCGTAGAAAAAAGACTGTTTTCACAGTCTGTCGAAGAAGTAAAGAGGGCAGTCGAAAAGCTTAATAAAGACGGTGTTTTGATTACCGAGTTTGAGGCTTTGACTGCGGCGGCTTTTTTGTGCTATAAA
>DJRI01000080.1:1865-4475 GCA_002440045.1 Ruminococcaceae bacterium UBA6364
GAAGTGGGTTTAGGCGGAAGGCTTGACGCAACAAACGTCATAGACGTTCCGCTTGTCAACATCATAACGTCGCTTTCTCTTGACCATACGGCGATTTTGGGCGATACCGTTGAAAAAATAGCATTTGAAAAATGCGGCACTCTTAAAGATGGCGGCACCGTTGTGCTGTCGGCAAGCCAGCCTGAAGGCGCATTCAATACGGTAAAAAGAATTGCAAAAGAAAGAAACAATACGCTTGTTTGCCCCGAAATTTCAAGCGTAAAAACCGTTTCGGCAGATGTTTTCGGAACGGAATTTATTTATAAAGATAACCTATATAAAGTGAAAATGCCGGGCGCTCATCAGATACTTAATATGACTTCTGCAATAGAAGCGGCGCGTATTCTTGCAAAAAAAGGTTATCATATCACCGAAGATAATATTAAAAACGGCATTTTTAAAACAGTTTTGCCCGCTCGGTGCGAGGTCATTGCAAAAGAGCCGCTTGTGATTTTAGACGGCGGTCATAACGAGGACGGCGCAAAGGCGTTCTATTCGCTTATAAGCGCCGAAATGAGAAAACACAAACGTCTTTTTGTTATAGCGGGTATGATGCGCGACAAGGCGGTTGAAAAATCCCTTTCGCCGCTTATCGCTTTGTCCGACGCTTTTTTTGCCGTAACACCCGAAAATCCGCGAGCCATGAGCGCCCGGGAGCTTTTTGACATTGCAAAAAAGTATACCGATAACGCGGCTTCTTTTGAAAACGCAAACGACGCCGTAAGGCTTATTTCTTCAAGGCTTGAAGCGGGCGACGTGCTTTGCGTTGTCGGCTCTTTGTATCTTGCTGGCGAGGTCAGGCGAACTCTTAAAGAGGTCTGTGAACAATTTGTTAAATAATGGGTAAATCAACAAAAGTCTGACAAAAAATATTGACTGACAGTCATTTTTATGGTAAAATCACAGCATATCAGGGAGGCGAGCTTATATGGTATCCGAATCCGTTGAAAAAATACTCAACGCCGAAAAAGACGCGTCACAGCTAATCGAAAAGGCGCATGCCGAAGCGGCGGATAAACTCAAAAAAGCAAAATCCGACGCCGCTTCTTACAGAGCCTCGGTTATGGCTGACGCCGTTAAAAAAGAAGCCGAGCTTGAAAAAGACTTTGACATTCGCAAAGAAGAAGCAAAGCGCGCGCTCGGCGAACGGCTCTTAAAAGAAGAAGAAAATTTAAAAAGCAGCGCGCTTCATAACATACAGCAAGCTGTTGAAAAAATTTCGGAGCTGATTTTACAATGACCCGCGTTAAAACAGCGGCGCATTTTGCGCCTTTTGTCGGAGGTGATTTTTGTGGCTAAGCTCGAAATGTCAAAAATTGAAATCGTCGGCGTGCTTTCCGACAGCAAAAGCATAGTCGATATGCTCCAGCGCGACGGCAGCGTTCAGATGATAAGCTCTAAAGAGTGCGAGGGCGTGCAGTTTAACGAGTTTTCGTCAACCGTTGCCGACCTTGAACGCTTTTCTTCGGACGCTAAAACGGCAATCGCCGTTATCAACAAATATTCGCCCGAAAAAAAGAGCCTTATGAGCAGTTTGAGCGGCAGAAAAGAACTGACTCTCGGAGAGCTTATTGAAAAGAACGAGCGCGCGGAAGAAGGGCTTTCGGTTGCCGCAAGAATAATTGAGCTTGATAAAAAAATCGCAGACTCAAATGCCGAAATTCAGCGGAATATTGTCGCTTTAGACGTTCTTGCGCCGTGGATGTCGCTCGATATACCGACCGATTTTCACGGAACAAAAACCACGGCGGCTTTTGTCGGCGTTTTGCCGAGCGCGTTTTCAAAAGACGATGTCCTTTCAATGCTCAAAAATGCCAATGAAAGCTTGGAGCTTTGCGAGGTTGAAATTGTTTCATCTTGCGACGGTCAAACGTGCCTTGTCGTGTTTTGTCCCGCAAGGCTTAGGCAGGAGGCTGAAAGCGCTCTCAGGTCTTTAGGGTTTTCATATCCTTCCGACCCGACAAAGCATCCGCCCAAAGTGCGGTCCGAACGCCTTAAAAAGCGCAACGGTGAGTTAGAGCTTCTTATTAAAGACTGCAAAGAAGAATTGCAGGGTCTCTCGTCTCAACGCGAAAATTTAGAGTTTCTTTGCGACTATCTTTCAGTAAGAGTAGAAAAGTATAAGGCGCTTTCAATGTTCGGAATGACCGATTATGCCTTTGTAATAAGTGCATATGCCGCAACGCGTGACGCAAAACGGCTGAAAGAGTATATCGAAAGCCGCTATAAAGCTTATGTTGAGATATATGAGCCGGCGCCCGACGAGGATGTTCCTGTTGTTCTTGAAAACAACAAATTTTCAAAGCCGGTCGAAAACGTTGTTAAAATGTATTCGCTTCCGTCAAAAACGGATATTGACCCGACATCGGTTACGGTGTTTTTCTATTACTTCTTTTTCGGATTGATGCTTTCGGACGCAGGCTACGGCTTGATGCTCGTTATCGCAATTCTTATAATTCTCAAAAAGTTCAAGCTTGAAGAATCAACGCGCAACACCCTTAGAATGTACCTTTATTGCGGTATTTCAACCGTCTTTTGGGGCGCTATGTACGGCAGCTGGTGGGGCGACCT